>DPMX01000328.1 GCA_003540955.1 Gammaproteobacteria bacterium | reverse complement strand
GGATAACGTTATTCGGTATTTCTGTATTAGCGATGGCGTCCGCCTCATTTGCCTGCTCTATGTCTGCAACGACAGGTAACTCTTCGTACTCGACATCAATGAGCTCGGCTGCGTCCTCTGCTAAGCATCGGCTCTTTGCAACGACGATAGCTATTGTCTCGCCTACAAAATGGACAACCTTATTTGCTATTGCAGGTTGAGTAGTGTGGACATAATTGTCGCAATTTTGGCCAGCTTTAACCCCTTCGGTGTATTGCTGCGTATCGGATCCAGTCCAAACTAGTTCGACCCCATCGACAGCGATAGCAGCCGACACATCTATTCGGGTAATTTTTGCATGTGCGAATGGGGATCGAACGAAGGCGGCGTGCAGCATATCGGGCAGCGTGATATCAGCAAGGTATCGGCCGCGGCCAGTTAGGAGCTTTGGATCCTCTTTGCGTAAGATCGATTGTCCTATTGCACTGAGCGGAAATTTCGCAACGTCACTTTTAAGCATTTTTTTCGTCCCGAGCGAAAGCAGCGACTTCGGGGTCACAGATAGCATCGACGATTGTTTCATATCCAGTGCAGCGACAGAGATTTCCGGAGATCCTTTCACGGACTTCTTCACGTGTAGGATTCGGATTTTCGCGCAATAACTCCGTTGCCGTGGCTAGAAACCCTGAAGTGCAAAAGCCGCACTGTAACGCATGATGACGCCGAAATGATTCCTGCAGGGGATTGAGTTCCTTACCATTGGCCCAGCCTTCGATAGTACTAATTTCGCGCCCTTCGGCCTGTAATCCAAGCATGAGGCAAGAACGTGCGGATTTCCCATCCACCAGGATCGTGCATGCTCCGCAGACGCCATGTTCGCAGCCAACCTTGGTACCCAAAAGTCCGAGTTCGTACCGTAGCGCATCGGCTAGATTTACTCTCGGTTCTGTGGAGAAGGTGTAACTGCGACCATTGACACTGGTATGCACTTGGACTAATTCGTCATCCGCGACCTTTTTCATGCTGATTTCTCCGTTGCGGCACGCATCAGCGCGCGTTTCACTAATGTACCGACGACAGTCCGACGATAATTGGCGCTCGCATGTATGTCGTCGTGCGATTTCAGATCTTGTGTAGCGATCTGCGCTGCCTCCACGGCGATTTCTCCGGATATTGCCTTCCCGGTCAAGTAGCTTTCTGCTTCTGGAGCGCGAAGCGGGCGATCAGCTACACTGCCAAGGGTTATGCGGGCCGATTCAACAATGCCGTTGTTTACTTTAAGCCCGGCTGCCGCCATCACAAGCGCATAGTCACCTGGACGCCGAGCTACTTCTTCAAACGCCCAGTGGTGGTCAGATATTGGAAACTCGATAGTTGTTAAAAGTTCGCCGCTTTCGATCGCTGTGGTGAAATGCCCCCCAAAAAAATTTTTAGCCTCGACTCGCCGCCCACCGTCTTCATTCGCGATAATCATTGTTGCATCGAGCGCAGTTACGACGAGTGGCATTTCGGCTGCGGCATCGGCGTGAGCCAAGCTTCCGCCAATTGTACCGCGGTTCCGGATTGCTTCGTGTGCGACGTGTCGAACGGCTTCGCTCAGGAGAGGTAAATACTTGCGGTGTTCAGTGCTGGCAAGGTTCTGCGCGTGAGTAACCATTGCCCCGACCCTAACAACGCCGTCTCCGACAATGATGTGTTTCATGTCTTCAATGTCGTTTAAATCGACTAGGAGGCTTGGCATGGACATGCGCAGTGCGAGGATAGGTAACAACGTCTGACCGCCAGCGAGAGGGCGCGCTTCGTCTTCACTTGCCAGCAGCGCTATTGCTTCGTCAATAGTATTGGGTCTTGCGTACGCAAACGCGGGAAATTTCATGTCACAGTTCTCCGGGCGTGATTATTGGCCGTGAATCGGGCTCCTTGTGGCGCCGGCTCCGTTGGCCTTGTATGTAGCTACTATAAACCACTGGAGTTCAATAATGCACATCATTCGATATCTTGACGATCCGATCTATTTGATCATGGAGGAAGTTAGCATTGTGGTGTGGGTTTTTATCTATCTATTTTCTACGCTTAAAATTGCGTAAGTCCTTATACCATAGAGTTATAGACTTGTTTAATCGAGTAGCGTCAGGCTCGTTCTAGGTGCAAATCTGTGGCTTTTTTGTGTCCCATGGTAGTGCTCTTTCGAGGTCGGCAGCCAGTCGGATTAGCGTTACTTCTTCGCCACAGCGTGCTGTGAAATGTAGACCTATAGGTAGCCCTTCCGTACTCCAATATAGAGGCAGAGAGATCGCCGGCTGCCCAGTTGCATTTGCGATGTAGGTGTAGGGCGAAAACTTTGCCATGCGTCTTCGGAGTTCAAATGGATCGTCTTCATATACCAATGTTCCGAGTTCAACCGGTGGTTGCCCTAGGGTCGTGGTTAACCAAAGGTCGTGGTCGACATAGAACTGACTTATGTGCCGGACGTGGTGCTGTACGTCTTGCACCGCGAGTAGATAATCCGGTGCATTTAAGGAACGTCCGCGCTCGGTGAAAGCCCACACAAAGGGTTCGAAATTTTCTTCTTTCAGCTCCTTACCTAAGCGGCGCCCCCAGTCTGCGACGGCCCACGCGACGCCTATCGCAAGTACAGTCGTGTATCGAGTCCAGAAATCCAATGCATCATATTTTGGGCTTGCCTCCACTACCTCATGCCCGAGAGAGGTACATAATTCGGCGGCGTCCAGGATCGCCTGCTCGCATTCGGGATCGAGCGGATCACCTAACGGGGTAAGAGTCGAGAAACCGATCTTGAGGCGTTTGCTTGGTTCACCGATTTCTTCCAAATACGATCGGGCGGGTGCTGGCGCTAAATAGGGCTCGCCCTCTGCCTGCGGGGAGGACATAACATCTAGTAATGCAGCAGCATCCCGCACGCTGCGGGTCAGCCCGTGCTCCACGAAATAGCCTGAGATTATGTCCCCGTAATGGGGTCCTAACGTCGTGCGCCCCCGGGTCGGCTTCAGCCCCACCAGTCCACAACAGGACGCCGGGATGCGAATGGAGCCACCGACGTCGTTACCGTGGGCTATTGGCACGATCCGCGCCGCAACCGCCGCAGCTGCACCGCCACTCGAGCCGCCGGGAGTCCGCTTTGGATCCCATGGGTTATGTGTCGCGCCAAAGCGACGGGGTTCGGTGGTCACTCCGATGGCGAATTCCGGTAAGTTCGTTTTACCGATAGTAATAAGGCCGCTATGACAGAAACGACGGTAGATTTCGCTGTCTTGAATAGGTATGTAACCGCTCAGGAAATCGCTGCCTTCGTAGAACGGCACCCCGGCGACCTCTGCAACAAAATCTTTCATTAAAAACGGAACACCTGCGAAAGGCCCATCCCCTAGGGGTTTTTTGGCGCGGTCCCGTGCGTGATCAAACATTTTAGTAATGACCGCGTTGAGGGTGCCGTTAACAGATTCACATCGCCGGATCGACTCATCAACCAGCTCAAGCGCAGTGATTTCTTTCTTCCGTATGAGCGCCGCCAATCCGAGCGCGTCAAGATCGCCGTAATTTAACTCATTATTAGACATGGCTGCATTCCTGATAGTTTACGATTGGTAGGGGTCTATCTGACCTCCTAAATGCGAACGGTAGGCTAAAGAGCAGCTAAAAACAAACGCTCGCTAGGATAGTTCTACATGTCCTTATAAATGCACGCGCCGAGGTACTGTCATCAGTTATCGGTATCGATTGATTATTAATCGATTCGACGAAAGCGGTAGGCTGCTGCAGCCTTATAAAGGATAAATTAGATATTGACCTAGGTTTAGTTGATAGCGCTGCGCTCGGTAAATCGGCGGGCGACACGCCTTGTGATCTGGCAAATCGGACCTCGCTTTAGAGTTCAACCCAAGTGATGGCGACCCCAATAGCATCATCCACTAGCCGTATGACATTGGATCGAGCTAAGCTCTCATATTTGAATAACAGAGCGGGGACTCTAAATGAGTGTGCACCTATATGCGATGACTTGCGGCTGGATTACGATGCCGATGCCGATGTTGTTGCACGGTACTGAAGGAAAACTTCGGATTCCCGTGCCGGTGTACTTTATTAGACACCGGCAGGGAACAGTCTTATTCGATTCCGGTTTATCGATGCGGGTACAGCGAGATGGTGCCAGAGCACTTGGTCCGATGGAGCCATATTTTCATATCGAATTTGAAGCAAACGAAGAAGTTTCAGCTCGTCTCGGTGAGGTAGATATGGATCCCGAAAAAATTGACTTTCTCGTGAGCTCACATCTACATTTCGACCACTGTGGCGGAAACGATTTGATTCCGAATGCGCGATGGATAATTCAGCAACGCGAATGGGAGGCGGCAAACACACCAGAAGCGATCGCGGCGAATCATTATTTAGTTGACGATTATGACTTGGGCCACGTTCGTATCGAGGTTGATGGCGAGTACGACGTGTTCGGAGATGGTGCCGTTCGTTGCATCCCGACTCATGGCCACACACCAGGCCATCAATCGATGGTAATTGAGACTGATGCTGGCTCAATAGTCTTATGTGGTGACGCATGCTACCTAAGGCAAACACTCGAAGAGATGCACTTGCCTTCGCGTGGTGCTATTTACGATGAGGTTGCGATGCGAGCGTCGCTCGAAAGTTTACGCGAATTACAACGAGCTGGTGCACGACTGATGTACGGACATGATCCCGATTTCTGGGCAGATGTACCCCAGTTACCCGTTGCGTTAACTTAACAATCTGAGGATCGACCTTATGACGTTACGAGTAATTGGTGCTGGTATCGGTCGGACCGGCACAACATCATTAAAAAAGGCTTTAGAACAATTACTAGGTGAACCGTGTTATCACATGCACGAGGTATTTTTTAGGCCTGATGATGTAGCGGTATGGCACGCTGCGGCGATTGGAGATATGCCCGACTGGGGGACTTTTTTGAAAGGTTTTGGAGCCGCTATCGATTGGCCAGCGTCCGCATACTGGGAATCCTTAGCTGCTGCTTATCCGGACGCATTGATTATCCTCTCGACCCGCGCTGACAGCGAAACCTGGTGGCGCAGCGCTTCGAATACAATCTTGCCTGCATCGTATGCAGCTGAGGATAGCCCATGGCGTCGCATGGTTTTCGCTATGTTTAAACATCGCTTTACACAAGATGTAAAAAATAAGACTGCAGCTATTGCCGCCTACGAGGCGCACAACGCACACGTCCGCAAAACAGCCCCACCTGCTCGATTGCTCGATTGGCGAGCCGAACAGGGGTGGGCGCCTCTCTGTACAGCACTTGATCTACCCGTCCCTAAGGAACCATTCCCTCACGACAATAC
>DPMX01000077.1 GCA_003540955.1 Gammaproteobacteria bacterium | reverse complement strand
CGTCTGAACTATCCTCTACACAATTGGAGATAGTCCAAGTCGCCGCCGGTATTTATGTCCACCCCGGTCGAGAAGTTGGGATAGATCATGCAAACCGCGAGGACAGCGCCAATATTGGTTTTATTGTGGGGCGGGAATGTGTAGCGGTTGTAGACAGCGGTGGCTCGATCGACACCGGCCGTGCACTTTTAGCCGCGATCCATAACCGAACGGACGTACCAATATGCTACGTTATCAATACGCACGTGCATTTCGATCATATTCTCGGGAATGCTGCATTTGTCGAAGACGGTGTCGAGTTCGTTGGCCATCAAAAATTGACTGAAGTGATTGCGAACAATCGGAATTTTTTTTCTGAACAATTCGCCCAGGAACTCGATGGGGGTAGGCCGGAGTTGGTGATCGGTCCCACTAAGTCTGTGCTTGCGTCGACTTCGCTTGATCTTGGTGAGCGGAAGATAGTTCTCAAAGCGCATAGTACGGCTCACACAACTACCGATTTATCAGTATTTGACGAGAACACAGAGACACTTTGGACCGGTGATCTCGTTTTCATTGGACGATTACCAATTCTCGAAGGCAGTCTAAGAGGGTGGCTAACGTGGGTTGAAGAATACCAAGCCAGGTCATTCGCCCGAATTATTCCCGGCCATGGCCCGGCCAGCGCGGCCTGGCCATCGGCTGCCGATGCTCAACGAGAATACCTCACCGCCTTACTAACGGACGCACGCAAAGCGGTAGCCGATGGGAGCTACATCGAAGACGCGATCGCGATAATTGGCGTAAACGCCGCCTCGAAATGGAAACTCAGTGACGTCCACTCGCGTAATGCTAGTCGCGCTTTTCGCGAGCTAGAATGGGAGTGATAATCCCGGCGATGACTGGTCGGACCTATCCGCGAGGGCACATTTTAGTATTGTAGATCTTGGCTGTTACATAAAAAGCGCATCAATGGTTCTGCGGTCTTGTACATTTTTAGTGCGCGGTCGACGATATCTGGGTCGAGAATTAGGCCGTGGTCGAAATTTGCGATCCCGATAAAACTTTTTTGCTTTAGGTGCTCAACGTACTGATGTTCGGACGGAAAGCCTTTGGGTGGGCGTTTCAGTTTTTCACCACCGAATTTAAAATCTCGGTTGAAATTTCGGCTATTTAGGAGTTTCTTCCATTCATCTGGTTTGTCGACAATCCGTGTTCTTATTCGATGTAACGCAACTGCATCAGGCCGCCACATTCCGCCACCGAAGAAGCACTCGTCTACGCCAATGTGCATATAGTAGCCGGGGGCATGGGCGTCTTTAGCCTGCGTATGCCTGAAATGGATACCGATATTTGTCTTGTACGGGCGTTTATCATGCGCGAAGCGGACATCACGATATATCCTAAAAAGTGAGCCACCAACGCGTTTTGGTATACAAGTTATGTGTTTCGACAACTTGGGCATTCGTTCACTTACAGCTGCGATGAAGTCTAGAGCAGGAGCGACAATGAATTGTTCGTATCGGAATTTATTTTGGTTAAACCACTCACGATTATTGTTTAAAGCTAGATCGAATAAGAAATCTAATGTTTCAGTAGGAAACCCGGAAAACGATGACGTTTGAATTGGAGGCTTGGCTTTGTTTCTCATACTCGGGACTCACTTTAACTATAGTATTAGTCAGCTACGCGCCCTATAAGTCGCGATTGTACGTTCGGGGAAGTCGGTAAAAATCCCATCAACCGACAGCTCAATGCATCGTTCAATAGCTACGGGGTCGTTCACGGTGTAGACAAGCACTTTTAGACCGTTTTTGTGGGCGCCCTCGACCAGAGATTCCGAAAGATGCTCGAAAGAAATGTTGACGGAGTATGCTCCTAGGTCAGTCGCGAGACGTATCGGATCTTCAGCGGTATCTTTGCTAAGTGATCCGACTACGCAACCGGAAAGATCGAGTTCTTTTAAATCCGACATCACCTCCGGAATAAAAGAGGAAAACATTATACGGTTTCTCCAATCGGGTTGATGTTTAGTAAACACTCTGGCCAATTTTAGTATTTCCTGGATGAAACCGTGTTGCTTGATTTCGATATTTATTCCAGCCTTCGCGTCGATTAAGCTTAGAACTTCTGTCAACAAGGGGATCTTTTCTCCGTTACCGGAGTCAAGTGTCCGCAGTTTAGCAAGTCCGTAGCCGTAGGCGGAGCGGGATCCGTTAGTTGTGCGATCGAGACTTTCCTCATGTACGACGATAATACTGTTGTCGATCATACGAACGTCGATCTCGATCCAATCAACGCCACAATTCAGCGCATTGGTAATCGATAGTAACGTATTTTCTGGCGCCGTACCGGCTGCACCGCGATGGCCAATAACCCACATAATTAAATTAAGGGCGCTGTTTGCGGATTAAGTTATCAATCTTTAACAACATAGATTTCTCCTTCGGTAGTGTAGTGTTTTCTTCGACGGGCGGGGTCGATTTGGCTTCGTTCCTGAGTTGATTTCGAGGTCTACGATTTTCTGCCCGTTTCGGCGGGCTCGGTACTACCCAAGGACTTGAAGGGCGGGTTCCGACGTAATTCTAATCCTCGGTGCCGCTCGGAGTATAATACACGCCGCATATCAGCGACCCTGGTGCAACCAGTGGGCCACCCTAAATTTAAGGAAAACAAATATGCCTGAAGACAAGATTATTGCCCGGCGGAAAGGCCATCTGGGCCAAGTCATTTTCAACAACCCAGGTAGACACAATGCGATGTCCCAAGCGATGTGGGAAGCCTTGGCCGACGTCATGGCTCGTTTTGATGCAGACCCTGAAGTTCGTGTCATTGTTCTTGAAGGAGCGGGAGAACGTGCTTTTGTATCCGGTGCCGATATTTCAAAGTTTGATAGTGAACGGGCAACTGCCGATCGGATTAAGGGTTATGGGATCGCTGTTAACCGTGGGTATAAAGCGATCCAATACGCATTGAAACCAACCATAGCTAAGATCCATGGATATTGTTATGGGGGAGGAGTCGGGATCGCGGTATGTTGTGACTTGCGGATATGTTCCGACGATGCGAGTTTTTGCATTCCAGCTGCGAAGCTCGGCGTGGGATATGGCTTCGAGAATACGCAGGTATTGGTGGATCTCGTTGGCCCATCTTTCGCTAAGGAGATTTTCTATACTGCTCGTCGTTTCGATGCTGAAGAGGCCCGAATAATGAGATTGGTGAACCGTGTGGTGCCTCGGTTGGAGCTCGATTCCTACGTCCAAGAGTATGTAGAAAAAATAATAAACAACGCACCCTTATCACTGCGTGCGACCAATTTGATTGTAAACGAATTGCTGAAGAAAGAGGGCGAATGTAATTTAACTCTATGTGAGCGTCTAGTCGAAGACTGTTCGAAGAGTGAGGATATCGAAGAAGGGAGACGCGCGTTCATGGAAAAGCGCGCTCCTGTGTTCGTCGGGCGGTAAGTTGGGATTTATATTAATTTCGACAATTGACAAGGGCTGACCGCTCTAATAGGTACTATTTTCCGGAAAACGTGGATTATACTTTTTGAAAAATAAACAGCGTCGGATACACGGATTGCTATAGTTTGTCACTGGCTGCCAAGCTAATCTTCGCTATCATACTTAACAATCGTGGCGCTAATAATATAGTCTAAGTTAGGAAAATTCTCGTTTAGATATGCGTTTCCTTCCGACTGGATCTTAGTTTGGTCAGGGCGTTCTTCGTATTCTCCATTTATGCTGTCAACCACTTCCATCCCCCCGGCGATCACCTCACCGAAAGCCGAGAAGCCCATGTTGTCGAGAAAGCTGTAGTCCGCGTAATTGACGAACAGTTGAGTGGTGCGGGAGTTTGGTCCGGATGTTGCGAAAGTCACTCGCCCTCTGGTGTTGGACTGAACTACTGGGTCGTCCTCTATCTTTGCGGCTTGGCTTCGCTGCCAAGCGGCATTGACTGATGGGTCACCGTGGATCCCCCATTGCACGACGAAACGCTCCGGACCGCGACCCGGAGCGACACGAAAAAATCGTGTTTCATCATAATATCCATTCCGTACGAGATTGTAGAAACGATCGGATCCGAGGGGTGCCCATTTTCTTTTGACATGAACTACGAAATCTCCGACTGACGTGTTAAATCGAACATCAAATTCTGCGGGTGCGGGTTGATTCATCTCCTCGTGCTCGGGGTTAGAAAATATTGCCTTGGCGGCCTCAGGTACATCTGGAGCCGTCGGCGCGCCAGTAGCTTCAGCCAAAGCGTTTGAGAAACCGTATAGAAATGAATTACCAAAAATCACACAAAGTATTGTC
>DPMX01000076.1 GCA_003540955.1 Gammaproteobacteria bacterium | reverse complement strand
ATTGGGTGATGCCTTGGGCGTTGATAAAAGATAGCGCTGGGTGTGTAAGAAATATATTAGCGAGAGCTGGAAAGCGTTTGAACTGACCGGGAAGTATGACGACATCGGGTTTTGCGACGACGAGTTGTTCAAGTGGCACGAATCCCCCATGTTCGATGTTAAACTCTGCAGCTAAATTAGTGACCCCCGCGATATCTAGCATTTCGTTAGCTAACGATTGAACTCCTGGTGAAAACCCGTTTGGTTGGTAAATTATCGCGCGTGGCCACAGTGTGGTCTCTGGTTTTTTTATCTCGGCGATGTCTTTATCCATTTTAATCAGTAGTTGATTTGCTTTTTCGATTGCGCCTATTGCGTCCGCAAGACGCAGAAAAGAGTTGCGAAACCCATCTATATCTAAGACTGGTTTGAAGATCAGAACGCGATACCCGAGTTGCTTCAACAGTGTAGTGGTCCCGGTCGCCGTGTAACTGCCAGCTAGAACAAGATCGGGGTCCAAGAGAATGATTTCTTCTGCTAATCCCCTGTTTATTCGGATATTTTGTGCGAGTTCGCTGTAGTGGGAATATTCTTCCTCCCTAGATAATGAAGTGACGGATACGATCTGCAATGGATCAGCGAGCTCGAATAACATCGAATCCGTGCATAGGTTTAGCGATGCAATGCGCATCTCGTTTGAACCATTTGCACTTAAGCAATAAAGTGCAATAAGCGCGAAGAGTGCTGGCACCCGCAGAAATGAGGGACTAAATAGCTTAAGCGTTAACACTGCGGCGCAGGCGGACGCTAGCCGCAAGCTGGTCGAGTATGGGTACTGTAGATTCCCAGTCGAGACACGCATCGGTGATGCTTTGTCCATATACTAAGGTTGAGCCGCCTTGGTGATTTTGCTTGTCGCCTTTCAAGTGGCTTTCTATCATGACTCCCATGATAGTCCGCGATCCAGATTCTATTTGGGTCCCGATGTCACTGGCAACGCTGGCTTGTCGCGTGTGATCTTTTTGGCTATTCCCGTGACTGCAGTCAACCATAATGTGCTCGTTGAATCCGGCAATTGATAAATGTTTCTGGGCAGCTGCAACTGCGACCTGATCGTAATTCGGTCCAGCGTTAGAGCCACGAAGTATCAAATGTCCAGTATCGTTACCTGTAGTATTTACTATCGCAGAAATGCCTTGTTTCGTTACCGACAAGAAATGGTGCGGATGTTGGCACGCTCCGATCGCATCGATCGCAATTTGGACATTACCATCGGTCCCATTTTTAAATCCCACTGGCATCGATAGCCCCGAGGCAAGTTCCCTATGGATCTGGCTCTCGGTGGTGCGGGCTCCAATAGCGCCCCAAGAAATTAAATCAGCGATGAACTGTGGTGTTATGACATCTAGAAACTCGGAACCGGCAGGTAGACCTTTTTGCGCGAGTTTTAAAAGTAATCCGCGAGCCGTGCGGAGACCGGTATTGATATCGAAACTGCCGTCCAAGCGGGGATCATTGATAAGACCTTTCCACCCAACGGTCGTGCGAGGCTTTTCAAAATAGACCCGCATGATAATAAGTAAATCACCACTTAAACGTTGAGCTACTGCTCGCAAGCGCTCAGCGTATTCTAATGCCGCTTTCGGATCGTGTATTGAACAGGGACCCACGACAACTAGTAGCCGATCGTCTAGGCCACGAACAATATTGCCCGCAATATTACGTGCGTTGACAATTGTATTAGATGCTTCCTCTGTTAAGGGCATCTCTTCCATGAGAATTGCTGGTGGGATCAGAGGTTTAAGGCCGTCGATCCTAATGTCGTCGGTTACTTGAAACATCGAATGAAGCTCCGAAGTGCTCTCCAACACTCATTATAACGATTTATGTTGTTCTCGGGTGCTTGGGAGTAGTCAAGACATAGTGGAGTTAATAAATTCATGCCATACCGATTGATGTGCCTACCTGATAACAAATTAGCGCACCGATGTATCCAAGGGTCGTCATATATACCCATGCAAAAATTGGCCAGCGCCAGGTATTTGTTTCACGACGCATTACTGCTATGGTCGCGACACATTGCAAACATAAGGCATAGAAAATCATCAAGCCCAATGCCATCGGAAGTGTGTATACAGGGCTGCCGTCTGGTCGCCTGGCTTGTTGCATACGCTGGATGAGTGACCCCTCTTCGTTTGCGTCGATAGCATAGATTGTCCCAAGAACGGCTATAACGACTTCTCGTGCCGGAAATGAAGCAATAACGGCGGCAGTTATTTTCCAGTCCCAGCCTAGCGGACCGAACAGTGGGGCTACCGATTTACCGGCAATGCCAAGGTAGCTTTGTTCAAGCGCCATTGGAGCGGTAACTGCATTGTCGGGGGCGTTTAGTTCGTGAAATGTAGTTCGAGGGAAGGAAGCTAGAAACCAGATGACTACAGCTATACTGAAGATGACGGTCCCCGCGCGGCGCAAAAAGATTTTGGCCCGACCGTAAAGTTTAATCGACATCGAGCGTATGTTTGGAACACGGTAGGGTGGCATTTCTAAGAGAAATGTCGGACTTGGGCCCCGTAAGAGGGTAAGACTTAATAAATAGGCTGTTGTTACGCCCGCCACCATTCCAAGCAGGTAAAAAGCAAGTAAAACTAGTCCATGGAGGTTAACCCATCCTCCTAAGTAGGTTTTCGACGGTACGAACGCAGCTATTAGTAGGGCGTATACGGGTAAGCGCGCAGAGCAGGTCATAAACGGAGCCGCGACAATCGTCGCTATACGGTCGCGCGTCCCGGGTACTACTCGGGTACCCATAATTCCCGGGACGGCACACGCAAAACTCGATAGCATAGGTATAAAAGATTGGCCACTAAGGCCGCACCAGCGCATCAATCTATCCATTAAAAATGCTGCGCGCGCCATATAACCCGTGTCTTCTAGTAAAATTATAAAAGAAAATAGAATGATGATTTGCGGTAAGAAGATGAGCACGCTCCCGACTCCGGCAACGACGCCATCACTTAAGAAACTGGCCAAGAGGGACGATTTTACTTTTGAATTGATTAGCTCGCCGAGCAGCGCAGATTGGCCATCGATCATTTCCATTAGTGGCCCGGCCCAAGCGAATACCGATTGAAAAACAACTGCCATGGTTAAGACAAATACAATACTGCCGAGTAGAGGGTGGTTTAAAACTTTGTCGATTAAGTCAACAGGACGTGTCTGTCTGTCTTTCCGAACCTCTACTGTATCTAAAACTTCGTTAATCCAGCCGTAACGGCGGCTAGCTTCTAGGGTAGCTAGGTTACGACCGCCGCCAATTTTATTCCGCAGCGCCTCAAGGCGAGATTCGAGTTTTGGACTTTGCGCGAGTAAACGCTGTTCCGCATAACCGCCGTTGTCGATTAATGCGCGTTCAATTTCGACAGCGCTTAGCGGAGCCATGTCCGTGCTTAGCTCTGCCGCAAGTTCGATAGCTACTCCCCGCAATGCTTGGTCGATTATGCGGTGAGCTGGCGGCCTCTGATTCAATACGTTACCTATCGCCTGCTTAAGCATTTCTAATCCCTCACCGCGTGCAGCGCACATAGGCACCACTGGGATCTGTAAAGCAGCGGAGAGTTTTTGAATATCTATACTGATCCCATTAGCGGTGATTAAATCCATCATATTGAGTACCAAGACTACTCGCTGGGATATCTCTAGGATCTGAGACGCAAGAAATAAATTTCGACGCAAATTATTTGCGTCGACAACGATGACGACAACATCCGGATTACCTACTTGAGGAACTCGGCCGAGTAACGCATCAATTGTCAGCATCTCGTCGGGTGATTGCGCGGCGAGTGAGTAAGTTCCCGGCAGATCGACAATGGTCATACGGCGATCGTGGACGTTAGCTTCGCCCTGCATCGACTCTACAGTAACCCCGGGGAAATTTGCGATCTGTTGATGCATTCCGGTAAGCGCATTGAACAACGTGCTCTTCCCAGTATTGGGGTTGCCTAATGTTAAAACTACGGGAAGTTTATTGTGCGAATCAGAGTTCATGCAAGGGTGACAAGGATTATCTCGGCTTCCGTATTGCGTAGTGACAAAGAATACCCAAGGATTCGAATCTCTATCGGGTCGCCTGCCGGAGCACGTCGCACGACATCGACCCTTTCACCTTCGATTATTCCAAGCTGCAATAACCGTTGCGTGACACTGTTGTCTTGTGAGAATCCCCTGATGGTAGCAGTTTGCCCGGCTGTGAGCGTTGCAAGGGGTTGTGTCATCGAGCCCACAATCTTTGTAGTAAGGATTTCCTCGTTCGCTTAATTATGTTGACGCGAACCGAGTCTGCGTCATTACGGTTAACACCCCATCGTGCGTCGTCAACTAGTAATAATATGGGATCTCCACCTCGCACGATCCCCACTTCAACCCCAGGAACAAGACCTCTGGCCGCAAGTTTCGCTCTTAGTTTGGGGTTATGCGGGTTAATGTCGATAACAAGCGCACGGTCACCACCTTGTAACGTGGCCAATGATGTCGTCTCTCGCTCGTTAGTGTAGTTCATAGCAAAGTACGAGTTTGTAAAGGTGCGGTGTAAATGATAACGATTCCGGTAACAGCCACGGATACTACTGTTTTCTGTTAATTTTGTCACCGCTCGGATGAAGTCCCCGACATGGATGCCTTATGTCGATTCCTAGCGTTGACCGACACCCGGGAATTTCTAACTAGATTTTGTTGTTGTTCAGGCCCCGTGGGTGTTGGTATTCAACGAATATGCAGCAAGATCGGTGTGGGTACCAGGTGAGTACTGCGGAGAATCGTACGCGATCCCTGATGGACTGATTCGGCTACTACATAATGCGTCTACATCCTTTCGATCATTGCATCCCCGAATTCGCTGCATTTCACCTCTGTCGCGCCCTCCATCAGTCGGGCGAAATCGTAGGTGACAATTTTCTCTGCAATAGTCTTGTCAACTGCAGTGATCACGAGATCGGCCGCCTCAGTCCAGCCCAAATACCGAAGCATCATCTCTCCCGAAAGTAAGACGGAGCCAGGGTTAACTTTATCTTGTCCTGCATATTTTGGCGCGGTGCCATGGGTCGCTTCAAAGATGGCATGACCGGTGTCGTAATTCACATTGCCTCCAGGTGCGATTCCGATTCCACCCACTTGGGCTGCAAGTGCATCCGATAAGTAATCACCGTTTAAATTCATCGTGGCAATAACGTCAAACTCATCTGGGCGGGTTAGTACTTGTTGCAGTGTAATGTCTGCAATGGCATCTTTTATGAGTATTTTTCCTCCGCTCAGTGCGGATTTCTGTTCCTCGTTAGCCGCTTGTTCGCCTTGCTTTGCCCGAGTGCGTTCCCATTGATCCCAGGTGTAGGTTTTATCGGCGAATTCAGTTTCTGCTAGTTTGTATGCCCAATTACGAAATGCACCTTCTGTGAACTTCATAATGTTGCCTTTATGTACGATCGTGACGCTTTTTCGATTATTTGCTATTGCATAATTTATCGCGCTACGGACTAGGCGAGATGTCCCCTCTTCTGAGATAGGTTTTATACCAATCCCCGATGAGATTGGGAAACGAATTTTATTAAACAACTCCGGGAAATTATCCGCGAAAATCTTTAAAAATTGCGTGTTTTCTTCCGTGCCTTGCTCAAACTCAATGCCGGAATAAATATCTTCGGTGTTTTCCCGGAAGATCACCATGTCGACGAGGTCGGCTCGTTTGACCGGTGATGGTACACCATCAAACCAGCGGACAGGCCTCAAACACACATAAAGATCAAGTATTTGTCTGAGCGCCACATTGAGAGAACGGATACCACCACCAATGGGTGTGGTCAGGGGCCCCTTGATGGCGACGAGATATTCTCGGCAGGCATCGAGCGTTGCATCTGGTAACCACGAGCCGGTTAGCTCGTTTGCTTTCTCTCCCGCATAAACTTCTGTCCAGTTGATTATGCGCTGGCCTCCGTACGCTTTAAAAACAGCCGCATCGAGGACTCTCGAACTAGCCCTCCAGACATCAGGGCCAATTCCATCTCCTTCAATAAACGGAATTATCGGGTTATCGGGGACCTGTAGCTGACCATCATTGATCGTAACTTTGCTTCCGCTTGACGGGTTTTTCTTCTTCACAGGCACGGCCTCACCTCTTTAACTTTGTATGGTTCGTTATGATATCGGGAAGGATTATAAACCAGTCGATACGGCGCTGTTGACGTTGTGATTTTACGAAGCCTTAGCTAGCCTTAGAGTTTTTCGACCATTTAATGGTCGGGGACTGTTTAAAGCGCCCTTTGAAACAGAAATGTTAAAATAAGAATATAATTAACGTATTGATAAATATAGGAGTAAAGTTAGATTTGATGGAGCCAGCACAGCTAGTTGTCGCTAGTTTTGTTGAGTCGTAGCGCGTTGCGAGAATTGATTTGTGGTGTGTTATGTCTATATATAGACCGTAGATTTCGGTAGGTATCAACGGAAGATATCCATTTTAAAGCCCTTGAAGTAGCCTCCTTGACGAAATGGATCTCACGAACGATTATTTAAACGGAAGGCAAGATTTCACGCTCCGTTATAAAAGCAAGAGAATGTGAAGCGGGACAACCCTTAGAACAGGCACTAGCCATAT
>DPMX01000040.1:1179-4471 GCA_003540955.1 Gammaproteobacteria bacterium | reverse complement strand
AAGTAACAGCGATGCTCAACCCGGACGACACGCGAATATCACGTCAACATGTCTGGCCCGACGGTCATTGGGACTGGCCCGTGCACCTCCCGTACAAACACGGAATAAAATGTGGCAGGCTTATATATATTGGTGGCCAAGTGTCAATGGACTCTAAAGGGGTGATAATCGATCCTGGCCAACTCGTTACCCAGACGCATACAAGCATCGCGAACATTGCAAGAATTCTCGATCAATTTGGGGCTGAACTAGATGATGTTGTAAAAGTTACTGCTTATTACAGCGGGGCTGCATCTGCCGGAATGCTCCATGACAATCTTCGCGTTCGTTCAGCGAGTTTCAATGACCCGGGCCCCGCCTCTACAGGCATACCGATGCCATGTCTCGCCTACGAAGATATGGAGATCGAAATCGAGGTTATTGCGATGCTCGAGTAACTAGTAGGTTCAGATCCGGATTCTATGAAAATCAGTAGGCCGTTAGAGATAAATCCCCGCCGTCACAATGCTAACAGCACAACAATGCAAGCAAATCGGGCGTTGGTCAAAACCCAACGCCGACTGTAATTGTTGCAATCCACAGTTAATATTCTCGAGACCAGACTCTACAAGCCTGCCTGCTCCTTAACATGGCGTGCTACTTGCTCATGTGTTGCGAACCATACATCGCCTTTGTCCTTCATATGAGTAATAAGCCTATCCAACATTTTTATCCGATAGCGATGACCAATGACTTGCGGGTGCATTGTGAGCATGAACAATGTGCCCTCCTCATGCGCGACATCAAACTCGTCACGCCATATCGAGAAGACATCATCAGCGTTGCGAATGGCAACGTGTTTTGTTGGCCAACTAATTTGAAATAAAGGCCAATCGTCGAGGATCCACTCCACTGGCAATTCAATCAACCCCGTCTCTTTTCCATATGAGTTAAGCATGTAGGGACGTTCGTCCGACATCATCGATGTTTCATATAAGAACCCCATTTCATTGACGATCTTGATCGTCGCATCGGTCAAATCCCAGGCCGCAGATCGAAACCCTAGTGGTTTTCTGCCGACATGCTTTTCAAAGATTTTTAACGCCTTTTTGTAAATCTGCCGTTCCTCGTCTTCGGTAAGCTGCAATGGGTTCTCATGCACATAGGAGTGAAACGCGATTTCGTACTCTGGATGTTTCAACAACCCAGGTACGATCTCAGGATGTAGTTCCATCGTCATAGCCGGAATGAAAAATGTCGCTGGAATGTCATGTTTTGCAAGCAACTTAAGTACCCTAGGATGTCCAGTGCGTGCGCCATACTCACCACGCGACATATAGGACGGAGTCCTCACCTCCTGAAAGCCAACCCAAACCGGCTCAGTGTCGATATCAAAGGAGAGGCTCACTGCAACCTTAGCCCCGTTAGGCCAGCTCTTTGGAGAAAGATCTCGACCCGCTCGAACACGATTCACATGGTCTTTGATTTGTTCCGGTGTCCAATTCCATATGGGTACCTCAGTCGGCGTCCCGTGATCACCCGCCGCTTCGGCGGCCGTCACCGCAAAACACAAAATTGCTAGCACGATCCCTTGAATTGTCGACAAGCGATGTGATCGAATCATTCCCCTCTCCTCTTATCTTTTTTAGGATGTTTAGTTTTGTTGTAGTGAGTTTAGTACTCTTGCCAGACCTACGGTGCCTAGAATAACGGCGGCACTAATTTTCGCAAGCGCTCAATCTACTCGGGACACTCTTTGAGCCAAATAACCATTTGACCGATCCCGCGGCCTCCATCATGAATAAAAATTATAAATTTAGGCTTTTTGGCCAAAAAAGGTGACAGGACTTGGGCAATGATTGAAAGCGACAGGCTTGGGCGACAGTCAATAACCTACCGCTGTCGTCCTTGCCGAGGGCCGCAATTACAATGGCTAGTCCCGCCAAATGATACAGCGATAACCGATTGTAACTATTTGCTCGTTCCAGAGGACAAACGCCATGGCAGCGCGCTACTTCACTATTTCCGAGTACGAAACACGGTGGAAGAAGCGTGTTCTCGCGAAAATGGAGCAACTAGGCTACGACGCGGCGGTCGTGTGGGGCCGCTCCGGAGGTGGATATGAACGTTGCGGTGACGTGCTTTATCTTTCAAATTACTATTCTCAAGCTTCTGGACAAGGTTGGGATAACGCATTGTTCAATGCCCGCTCTTTCTCCGCCGTAATCATGCAACAGGGCCAGACACCAGAATTGCAGGCGGACGAGGCTTGGCCACGCAAAGATATCGTCTCTACTGATCGCATAGAATGGCATCACGATCCTATCCGGGGCGTTGCCGAAGCATTAAAGCGGCGCCGCATTAAAGGTAAAGTTGCTTTCGTTGGCTCGCAAGTGCTCCCAATGAAGTACTGGTTGCAGCTTGAATCTTATACTCCCGAAATCACCTGGGATTTCGTAGACGAACTCGTGCTCGAAGTCCGTCGTGTAAAAAGTCCACAAGAATTGAAATGTATTAGAGAAGGCGGCGAATTTATGACCTCCGGATTAGATCGACTAATCGAAGGCCTTATTGCTGGCGAGGCGGAAGCGACCGCCGCAGCTGCCGCAGCTGAGAAAATCATCTCGGCCGGAGGGACTATCCATATGATCCCATGTTCACACGGGGATAATATTCAGTACTGGTGTACGAACCAATTGTCCGGATACAGCCTCGAAAACCCAAAACCTGGCGAGCTGGTTGAAGTACTAGGACACAATGAAACTAGCCAGGCTAATACCATCCCCGCCAAAAATGAATACAGTTTGGTGAATGAAACCCTAATATCAAGAGAACCGGCAGACCAGTAGGTCCGCGACTCACCGCTGTCACCCTCTCAAGTTTATAATCTATAATTCAAATTACGCCAACTTTATCGCCTACGAAAAGATGTTATTCTTTTTAAGATTTCATTATAACAATCTGTATAATATACACTTTTTATATGCTAACTGATTCTGTCAAAACTCAAGGGGCATGCTGCGATATAGAGAACAAAATTACTCGAGACTCGCAACGCAAACGCTATCTATACATTTCGCAAAATGAGGAGTAAAAAGACTATAAGGGACAGCTACAAACCACCAACATTCCGGGAGCTCGTAGCTGTACTTTTGGAAAAATGGCAGTACCGAATGATGCTGGTGCGAACGATGGTTACCAGAACGTTTTTATACTAGTTGGAGATAGAAGCTCATCTGAGCAGTCAGATCTAGCAAGGTCTCAAAGGTTCCACAATGTCGAAAAGGCGAGATGCATTAAAACTAGGCCTTGC
>DPMX01000040.1:633-883 GCA_003540955.1 Gammaproteobacteria bacterium | reverse complement strand
AGATGCATTAAAACTAGGCCTTGCGGCCGCAGGTGCAGGGCTAGCTTCGAAAGTTACCAAATCTGACGCGATTGAAGCAACTGTCAAGTGGAAGAGCTTTCCGCAAACAGGCCTCGTGTTCCCGGACAACTTAACACCCAGTATTATCGCAAACCCCAGCCCGCCTGTTACGCCGTTTACAGCTCCGTTGCATGTTATGCGAATTGCCGAACCGATAAATCCAGTGCTTTATGATCCACAGCCTGACCCA
>DPMX01000040.1:0-309 GCA_003540955.1 Gammaproteobacteria bacterium | reverse complement strand
AGCGACATCAAAGATGGAATGACTTCCCACCCGAGCAATATTATCGTGAAGTGCTTAGCGAATTTCGCTGGAAATATCACCATGAAGCACCTTACGGAGATGGCGTAGAAGGCAATGTAGGACGGTTAGGCAACCAAGACGTCGGCTCATGGTCATGGGGTTTCAACGGACAAGTGCCTGGTGAGACCTATCACGCGTATTATCACGAGCCTATCTTCTTGCGACGTGAAAACTGGCTCCCCGAGGTCGGTGAGGCTAACGTTGGGTTTGCGCTACCGTCAACAACCATTCATCTCCATAACGCGCATA
>DPMX01000079.1:10895-14716 GCA_003540955.1 Gammaproteobacteria bacterium | reverse complement strand
CGGGAGAAACAAATTCCACAGTCCAGCCTCTTTGGCCTTCGTTTTTAGTGTCTCGAGTAATGGGTAGGGCGCCCAGCGATCGCCCTCCTCGATCTGCGCCAGCATCTCCGCCTCGTTGGGATAAAGATGCTCAATCATGAACTCCCGAACCTGAGCCAAGAGTTGCTGAGTTTTATCGTTGTATTCGAAATGCATAGAACTACTCCCACCAATGTTAAAAATTACGACACAAAAAACCACGGCGAAGTTCGCATTACTCTATCGCCGATCGTCCCTCAATAGGGATAAGGATCACGGCAGGCAGTTGGAAAACGATAACCGCTCCCCCTCATTATTCTAGGCTCAGGAATAACTGTCTACTTGAACCTTCGGGCCAAGCCTCTGAAAATATCGTCCAAATCGCCACATATGGAGTCGATCAATGGCCACAATCAACCAAGCCCCGCAGTTACCTCTGATCCACACTAACCACAATGGTATTACGGAGCTTATGCTTAATGATCCATCAAAATACAACACGCTCTCGGCAGAGGTCCTAGGGTATCTGTTAAAAACACTCGGCGATATCGCGGCAGATCCAAAAATCCGAGTAGTAGTAATCGCGGCCCGCGGTAAGGCGTTTTGTAGCGGTCATAACCTGAAGCAAATGCGCGCGAACCATGGGCAAGAATACTACGAGAAGTTACTAGCCGACTGCGCTTCGGTCATGCAAAGCATCGTCGCCCTGCCACAGCCAGTGATCGCAAAAGTTCAAGGTCTCGCAACCGCTGCTGGATGCCAACTTGTTGCAAGCTGCGACCTCGCAATCGCAAGCAAGACGGCACGTTTTGCCACTAACGGCATCAACAATGGATTATTTTGCGCAACCCCAGCGGTTGCAATTGGCCGGACAATAGCTCGAAAACAGGCTTTAGAGATGTTATTGATGGGCGAGTTCATCGATGCGGATCGCGCCGCCGCGATTGGATTGATCAACTATGCAGTTGAAGAACCCGATTTGGATAACGCGGTTGAAAAAATGGCACTAGAGCTTAGTCGAAAATCTCAATACGCACTTCGCCTTGGTAAGGCTTCGTTTCAACGCCAAATAGAACAACCTCTCGACGCTGCCTACCGCAGCGCTACAAACGATCTTGTCTGTAACCTTTTGTCAGATGATGGTATTGAAGGCGCCGATGCATTTATCGAAAAACGCAGACCTCACTGGAATAACAAGTAAACTCCGCTAGGGATCTAAATGAAAAAATCAACATCAAATTTAAGCCCGTACGAACAAGACCTCGATAAAGTAACGGCTAATCACACCCAGTTGTCACCGTTGAGCTTCATCCAACGGGCGGCTTCGGTCTACCCCGATCAGTTAGCCGTCGTTCATGGAGAACGTCAGTTTACGTGGACCGAAACATTTACCCGTTGCCGCCAACTTGCTTCCGCGCTAGACAAACGCGGCGTTGGGCTCAACGATACAGTTGCCGTAATAGCAACAAATATCCCTGCGTTCTACGAGGCATTATTCGGTATCCCTGCGTCCGGTGCCGTGATCAATCCAATAAATATCCGACTCGACGCGGACGCCATCGCATTTATTCTCGATCATGGCGAGGCGAAAGTCTTGATCACTGACACCGAATTTGCACCGATCGTGAAAGCGGCATTAGAAAAATGCGCCGCCGAGCCAATCGTGATCGATATTGCCGACGACACCGCGCTGGGTCATGAAACCTTAGGGGAAATCGAATACGAAGCTTTCATCGCGACCGGCGATCCTAACTTTCCGTGGACGCTACCGGATGACGAGTGGCAAGCAATCTCACTCTGTTATACCTCGGGCACCACCGGAAACCCTAAAGGTGTTGTAACACACCATCGCGGAGCCTATCTAAATTCGATTGGTAACGTACTCGCTTGGACGATGGAACAAAACCCCGTCTACCTATGGACGCTTCCAATGTTCCATTGTTGCGGCTGGTGCTATCCATGGTCGATAGCATTACAGGGCGGCACCAATATTTGCTTGCGCCGGATCGCCGCCGCCGATATCTACGCCGCAATAGACTCTTACGGCGTTACCCATTTTTGCGGTGCACCTATTGTCCTGAACTTCATCGTTAATGCCAACGATGAAGATCGCCGCGATATCAAACAGTCAGTAAACGTGATGACCGCTGGTGCGGCTCCACCAGCGGCGATATTAAAATCTATGGCTGAGCAAGGATTTAAAGTTACTCATGCCTATGGTCTAACCGAGGTATATGGCCCCGCAGTATTCACCGCACACCAAAGTAGTTGGGATGATCTCACGTCAGCCGAACTCGCAGAGAAAAGAATCCGACAAGGCGTTCGTTACAATGTCTTAGAAGATCTCAACGTGCTCGATCCTGAAACAATGGAGCCAGTACCAAGGGACGGCGAGACGATCGGCGAGATCATGTTCAAGGGTAATGTCGTTATGCGCGGCTACTTAAAAAATCCCGAAGCGACTCGAGAGGCCTTAGCCGACGGTTGGTTTCACTCAGGTGACCTCGGCGTTATGCATCCAGAGAATTACATCCAACTGAAGGATCGATCTAAAGATATCATCATTTCCGGCGGAGAAAACATCTCTTCAATTGAGGTGGAGGAGGTACTCTACAAACATCCTAACGTACTTGAAGCCGCAGTCGTCGCTCGACCAGACGATAAGTGGGGCGAAACACCATGCGCATTTGTGAGTCTAAAGCCATCTTCGCCTGTTATAGAAGCTGAAGAACTAATGTCTTACTGCCGGGAAAACATCGCTCACTTCAAAGCACCAAAAACTATCATTTTCCAGGAATTGCCGAAGACGTCGACAGGTAAAATCCAAAAGTTCAAATTGCGAATTGCAGCCGACGAGTTAGGTAGCCTATGAACCCGGTTTCTATAAAGCCGAAATCAGTCTTGGAAAAACCAAGGGACCTCGATCGCCCGACGCGCTTCGTATGCCCGGATCGAGCCAGCGGATTTTAAGGACACACCAATATCATCAAGGCCATTCAATAGGCGATTCCGCAATCCCTGGTTAAATTCGAAAGGAAAACTACCTCCGGCAGGGGTGATTACGATCTGAGCTTCGAGATCAACTGTTAAACTATAACCCTCCTCAGCATTGCACTCACTGAACAATTTATCGACAATATCTTCCGCTAGTGTCACGGGAACGAGGCCGTTTTTACAGGCATTACTATAAAAAATATCGGCGAAACTTGGAGCAATTAGCGCTCGAATACCATAGTCATGTAACGCCCACGGCGCGTGTTCCCGCGACGACCCACAACCGAAGTTGATGCCTGCCAATAAAATCTCTGCACCATAATAGCGCGGTTGATTGAGCACAAAGTCTTTATTTATAGGTCGCCCCGAACAATCCTGATCGGCCTCTCCTTGATCCAAATAGCGCCACTCATCGAACAAGTTAACTCCAAAACCCGAACGTTTTATAGATTTTAGAAATTGTTTTGGGATGATTGCATCCGTGTCAACGTTCGGGCGATCAATCGGTAAAACAATGCCATGCACTTTTGTCACTGGTTCCATCTTTTCAAACCTCTCGTACGTCGACAAAGTGTCCCGCGATCCCAGCAGCGGCGGCCATCGCGGGACTAACAAGGTGTGTCCGCCCTCCCCGACCTTGTCGTCCTTCAAAATTTCGGTTCGACGTCGATGCACACCGTTCACCCTCAGACAGCTGATCGGGATTCATGCCTAAACACATCGAGCATCCTGGTTCGCGCCATTCAAAACCTGCATCTAGAAACAACTTGTCGAGACCCTCGCGCTCTGCTTGTTCTTTTACCAAACCA
>DPMX01000079.1:10308-10602 GCA_003540955.1 Gammaproteobacteria bacterium | reverse complement strand
TGCTTGTTCTTTTACCAAACCAGATCCAGGCACAACCAGGGCCAATTTTACATTGGGTGCCATATGCCGACCTTTTATGACACTTGCCGCGGCACGTAAATCTTCGATA
Organism: Gammaproteobacteria bacterium; assembly: GCA_003540955.1. Lineage (GTDB taxonomy): Bacteria > Pseudomonadota > Gammaproteobacteria > UBA11873. Next base: position 10,493 of record DPMX01000079.1, on the reverse strand, counting down.
CGCGAATTTGTACACGAGCCGATGAAAACTTTGTCGATCGCAATGTCCTCTATCAGTGTCCCGGGTTGAAGATCCATATAATTTAGCGCGTTGATCATTCCAACGCGCTGGGATTCATCTGCTGCAGTATCAGGATCGGGAACCTGCCCGGAAACCGGGACAACCATTTCAGGAGAAGTACCCCA
>DPMX01000079.1:9259-10008 GCA_003540955.1 Gammaproteobacteria bacterium | reverse complement strand
CCATTTCAGGAGAAGTACCCCAAGTAACCTGCGGTTCAATATCACCCGCCTCGATATCAACGACACGATCAAACTTGGCGCCTGGATCAGATGCTAATTTGCGCCACGCTATAGATGCCCGCTTCCAAAGGTCGCCGCTTGGACTAAACGGTCGATCTTTAATGTATTCTAACGTTGCGTCATCGACGGCAACCAGACCTGCACGGCCCCCGGCCTCTATCGACATATTACATACGGTCATCCGCTCTTCTATGCTTAGCGAGGTAATTGCGTCGCCGGCATACTCGATCGTGTGGCCGGTTGCTCCAGCGGTCCCTATTTTTCCAATTATCGCTAGAACCAAATCTTTAGCCGACACGCCAAACGGCATCACCCCTTCAACCTGAATAAGCATATTTTTCGCTTTACGCAGCACCAAACACTGAGTGGCAATGCAGTGTTCTACTTCTGAGGTGCCAATCCCAAATGCCAACGCACCAAGCGCACCATTTGTAGCAGTATGCGAATCACCGCATACAATGCTCATTCCGGGTAAACACCATCCCTGCTCCGGTCCGGTTACGTGAACAATCCCTCGACGCGCATCCCCAATGTCATAATGTGTTATGCCGTAATCGACGCAATTTCTCGACAACGTATCAAGTTGCAGCTTAGCGATCGGGTCAGTGATATTGTGAATGTTGACCGTCGGCGTATTATGATCTGAGACAGCCTTGGTCGCGCCAACCCGCCACGGCTTGCGCCCTGCC
>DPMX01000079.1:800-8966 GCA_003540955.1 Gammaproteobacteria bacterium | reverse complement strand
CCCGCCACGGCTTGCGCCCTGCCAAACGTAAACCCTCAAACGCTTGCGGTGTCGTGACTTCATGGATGATGTGACGGTCGATATATATCAGTGCCGTCCCGTCATCAAACTCCTCGACAAGATGTTCATCCCACAATTTGTCATATAATGTTTTAGCCTTCATGTCTCACCACCGTGTCTAACATGCGCTTTTTCTTGTTTACCATCTGTTGCAACCATCACAAAATCTTGACTATGCTCGGATGCACAATTTTACCATTAAATTTAGTTTATAAGGCATTGATATTCGGTTTATCATGCGTAACAGTACAACAGTCGGTGCCGAACATCTAAATGAAATCTAGAGTGAGCGCTATCCTTTTTGTATTGTCGTTAAGTCAGAACTGCTTGGCTGACTTTAACGACGGAGTAGTTGCTTTCATCGCTGGCAATTATGAAAACGCTTTATCGATGTTCGTACCGTTAGCTGAAACTGCCAACCACGCCTACGCGCAATACTTTATTGGACGCATGTATGCTGCTGGACAGGGTGTGGATAAAAATGCAGAACTGGCCGCTAAATGGTATCGTAAAGCATCTAAACTTGGTGTTGCTGACGCCCAATATAGGCTCGGAGATCTCTATGAAAATGGTGATGGTGTCCCGCGCGACATCGAGCGTGCATACGGTTGGTACAGCGTCGCCGCGCATCTTGGTAACGCAAAAGCAGTCACGGCGACCGAGCGTGCAGCAGAGCTGTTATCGCCAATCGAATTTAATGCCGCCTTAGCGCTGTCGTCTGAATTAATCGCAAAATACGGTAAGACTCCGCAAGAGACAGCACGAACTCAATAGCCACACGCCGAATCGACAGTCTTATAATAGTTATCCTCACCACTTAGCTCCGGCATACTCCCCAAGTTCCTCTATAGCGATAAGTGCTTGTTTCGCTGCAGAACAACCAACAATGCGTTTGTAGATCGCCGATAGGGAATACATGCAGATACATTATGTATAATTAACCCCGCCCCGTAGCAATACGCGAATATTAGTCAACTCGCAGGGATAATTTAACAAGACCCCGACCTTGGTGTTGTTTGTTCTAGCTTGAGTAGAAAGGGTTTAAGTGATGGCTGCTAAAACAACCAACATTGCCATCTTATTTGCCGACATCGGCGCGAGCAACAATTTTTACCAGAAACTCGGTGGCGTGACTGCACGACTAAAGATCGCAGACTGCCTCGATACTCTAGCCGGCCTAATCACCCGCAAAAGCGGAACTGTAATAAAATCTATCAATAGCGAGATCATGTCTACCTTTCCTACTATTGCAGAAGCGACAATGGCCGCTTGCGCCATGCGTGCGCTACTCGATAAAGATCTTCCCGAGCACGCAGCGGTAGACCAAGGCTCACTAACAATCCGTATCGGCATGCACTATGGCCCTGTGATAATAGAATCAGGAGATGTCTTCGGGGACGCGGTCAATATTGCTGCCCGAATGACGGCATTGGCGAAGGACGGACAAATTGTTACAACACAAAGTATGGTCAACAGAATGTCTCCGTTCATACGTTCTTGCACCCGATTCATCGACCGGGTACCAATCAAGGGCAAAAAAGAGACGATGAGTATCTTTGAAATCCTATGGCATCAAGAAGACGTGACGCGCGGGTACATTGGTGCCACTACCAGACCAAGTATTGTTGCGGCTTACATGCGATTGACCTATCGCGGTGTTACCGTACTAATGGACACTGACGCCACCCGGATCACCGTTGGTCGCAGTAAATCCGCCGACCTGACGGTTGATGAGTCGCTCGCCTCTCGCCAGCACGTTACTATCGAACGTCGTCGCAATAGATTCTTCATCATAGACCAGAGCACGAACGGCACTTACGTTCATCACGGAAGCAGTGAGTTATTTCTGCGCCGAGAAGAGATGCTAGTTAGTGGAAATGGGGTGATTAGCCTCGGTCGGCCGTTGTCAGAGAATCCTCTAAAACAGATTCATTTTAATTTAGAATATTGAGTTAATGCAGATATATTTACAACAAAGTACGTTGCAACACTTTAATATCGTAGCGATGCCTGAGATTCTCAATCCCTGTCGAGCATACAAGCAAAAAAACGCGCTGCTTTGTGAACATAAAACGAACCACAGTGGGGACACTTATCCTTTTGCCTTTTTTCGATAGATCAGGGTAGGTTGAGTTATATCCATGCAAAACGTTAACCACAATGAACTCAAAAAATTCGCGCTGCTAGCCGAAACCTGGTGGGATCTCGACGGCGACTGTAAACCTCTCCATGATCTCAATCCCTGTCGAGGCACTTTCATCGCCGAACGCGCCGAGATCGCAGGCGCTCGCATCCTGGATGTCGGTTGTGGCGGCGGGATCTTGAGCGAATACTTAGCGGCAGGTGGCGCCAAGGTCGTAGGAATTGACGCGAATAGAGATCTGATCGAAGTCGCACGCCTTCATGCTGCCGATTCGGACCTCGACATACGTTATGAATGCGTGACTGTCGAAGACTTGGTAACTGAGGGCACTAAGGAACAATTTGACATCATTACGTGCATGGAATTACTCGAGCACGTACCTGATCCAGAACTAATGGTCGAACAGTGTGCACGGCGGCTCAGCACTTCAGGAAGTATCTTTTTTTCGACAATAAACCGCACCCTAAAGGCTTATGCGATGGCTGTGTTCGGGGCGGAGTACCTACTGAGACTGCTTCCGCGTGGAACCCACGATTACGCTAGTTTCATTAAACCATCAGAACTTGCAAGATGGGGGCGACAAGCGGGACTGGAAACACTCTTGTATCGCGGAATACAGTATAACCCACTCACTCGTCATGCAGCTATGTGTAAAGATATCAGCGTTAATTTCATCACTCATTTAAAGGTAAAAAACTAAACCTTCACAATGCAACGAACGTTCTCGACGGTACTGTTTGACTTAGATGGAACATTGCTCGATACCGCACCCGATATGGCTTGGGCACTAAACCAAATGCGGATCCAAATCGGCAACGAAGCGCTCGATTTTCAACTTATTAGACCTCATGTATCACATGGTAGTTTTGCATTGAGCAGGATAGGCTGCGGTGCCGTTGAGGGTAGCGATGAATTTGAACGATTTCGACTCGGCCTGTTGCAAATATACAGCGATAACATTGCACGCGAAACACAGCTCTTCGACGGCATAGCCGAGATACTTGGGGAGTTGGAGAGCCGCTCGATCCCGTGGGGAATTGTAACGAATAAACCAAGTTGCCTCACAACTCCACTGTTACAGCAACTCGAATTATCTAACCGGGCCGCGGTCGTTATTAGTGGCGATACCGTACCGGAGAAAAAGCCACACCCAGCACAACTATTGTTAGCGGCCGAACGCTTAAACACGCTACCTGGTGAATGCGTCTACGTTGGCGACGCGGAACGAGACATTGCTGCTGGGAATGCCGCGGGAATGCTTACTGTTGCTGCGTTGTACGGTTATCTCAGCGCTGACGATACGCCTGCTACCTGGGGCGCTGACAATATGGTAAGGACCCCAACGGAGCTCAACGAATGGCTGTTTCCGACCTAATCCATTCTGTATGGTTAAAGTCGAGTCTTTTTTACCACTTCCAGGCAGCGATCTTTACTACTCGCTACTTTATGGTGTGACAAAAGCTCAACGTGATCAACTTGCGGTGATAAATGCCTTGAAAAGCGAGCTGTGCGCGATCGCAGTTTCAGTCTCCGATCTCGCGATCGCTCGCGCTAAACTCGAATGGTGGCGCCTTGAAGCCGAGCGCGCAGCCAACTGCGTTCCTCGTCATCGGCTAACTCAGACCTACGTCGAGAAATATGGGGTCGACAGCCAGATTAACGAGGCGCTTCACTCTTTAATCCGAGGACTTTCTGAAGAAATAGAGGGGCACGATATGATAAATCGCGAGCAGCAATTAAAATGGTTTGATAGCACTTTCGGGCCATTATATAAATTGCAACGGGCGATTCTAGAACATAACGACAACGCAAAATCTGCAAAGCATCGATGCCTCGGTCGTTGGATTGAGATCGGCTACTCGTTGTTGAATTTAAAACCACTCGCTGTACACGGCCTCCGGCGGCTCCCATCGGAAAGCCTAAGGGCCGCTGGTTGCAGCTGGGAGAATGTTCGCACTGGAAACGCCCAGGTTGAACTCGGGAAACTAATAGCTTCCGAGTGCAACTTTGTGATTAATGGCATCTCCAAAATCGTCAGCTGCACTCCAACAAAAATTCGTCGTACCCAACAACCTCTATTGACCCTTGCCACAATTGTTCAATACACTTTGATTGAGTTGCAAAAAGATGCCGATCTAGTTTGGCAGCAAAGAGTCGAACTAACTTCCTTGCGAAAGTTATGGTTAGCCTGGCGAATTCGACATTTTCATCGTTAACGACCACACTTACTGACCTACCATTTTCGCGAATGGCAGCAATGTTGAAAACGCAAACAGACATCGGAAGACATCCGTATCTATGTTATGGTATTTAGACACGATGTGCTCCGTCAGAATGGTATCGCTACCCTGCTTAAAGCTCGTGGGCCAACGCGCGGAGAAATGTTGCGCAAGTAAATCATCACCCTGTACTGGAAAAGACAAACTGCATATAAGTCGAAGAAGTGGACACCGCCATCTGTTAAGCTACCCACTCACTCGAACCCAATCTTTGATAACGCTATATTAAGCAAAACTTATTGACTGTAGACCTTAAATAACGACCGTGCCCAAGCGAATACCGAATTCCACTGATACAATGCGCGAAACAGACGATTCCACCGGGAATGTCGTCGCACCGAAGCGCAGAGAGAAAGAAATCGGAGGCCCGACAGGGCCGGATCCGACCCGATTCGGTGATTGGGAGCGCAAAGGGCGCTGCATTGATTTTTAGAGATTACAAGGCTTGAGGTCGGACGCAGGTCTAAATCAAGCTAAATACGTAGGGCGCTAACGCAAAATTGCGGCAGTGCCGCCTGAAACGAGCATACACATATGAGCAGTCGACCACTTTCACCGCACCTGCAAATCTACCGTCCGCAACTAACTTCTATACTGTCTATTACACATCGCGCAACTGGGATATTCCTCAGCGTCGGTATACTGGCCATCACGTATTGGTTAATTTCTATTGCCGCGGGAGAGAACGCCCACGCGACGGCGCGCGCATGGCTAGGATCGTTGCCTGGACAATTCCTACTCATAACCTGGTCATTCTCATTCTACTTCCACTTGTGTAACGGTATCCGACATCTGTTCTGGGATGTTGGCCTAGGTTTTGAACTGAAAACGATCTACGCGTCAGGTTACACGGTCATCATTGCGTCCGTCGTGATGACCGCGCTGACCTGGAGTTATGTGCTCTCGCAAGGAAGCATTCAATGAGTCTTCAATCCGATCTTGCACGCGTCCGCGGTCTCGGCTCCGCAAAGAATGGAACGCGTACTTTTTGGTACCAAAGAGTCACTGCAATCGCTCTGGTGCCCCTATCAGTGTGGTTCGTCGCAGATATACTATGCATTGTGGATGCAAGCCATACCGAGACTGTCGATTGGATCAAAACGCCGCATGTTACCGTATTACTTATAGCCCTCATCATCGCGCTTTTCTACCACGTAAAAATTGGATTGCAGGAGGTGATCGAAGATTACCTCCATATTGAGTGGTTTAAACTCGCAACGAGAATTTGTTTAAACCTTGTCATAGCTATGTGCGGGTTGGTTGCCATCGTGGCAGTTCTAAAAATATCCTTTGAGGCCCTATAAATGACTGACGCGTACCAGCTTGTCGAACATAAATACGATGTCGTAGTCATTGGCGCCGGGGGTGCCGGGTTAAGAGCGACGTTTGGTATGGCGGCTGAGGGCCTAGCAACAGCCTGCATTACAAAAGTCTTTCCTACTCGCAGCCACACTGTCGCAGCGCAGGGTGGAATGAGCGCAGCGCTGGGCAATATGGGACCGGACGACTGGCGTTGGCATATGTACGACACCGTTAAAGGCTCGGACTGGCTCGGAGATCAAGACGCGATAGAGTACATGTGCCGTGAAGCGATTCCAGCCGTCATAGAGCTGGAACACTATGGCGTACCGTTCTCGCGCACCGAAGAAGGAAAAATTTACCAGCGCCCTTTCGGTGGGATGACAACAAATTTTGGGGAAGGAACTGCGCAGAGAACTTGCGCGGCAGCTGATCGCACTGGTCATGCGATATTACACACTTTATATCAGCAATCCTTAAAGCATAACGCAGAATTCATGATCGAATATTTCGCCATCGACCTAATCATGGATGACGAGGGCGTTTGTCGTGGCGTCATCGCGTGGAATCTAGAGGATGGTTCGCTACATGCCTTCCGTGCCCATAAAGTTGTGATCGCGACTGGCGGTTACGGCCGGACATACTTTTCTTGTACCTCTGCGCATACTTGTACCGGAGACGGTAATGCGATGGCACTGCGTGCCGGACTTCCATTGCAGGACATGGAATTTATCCAATTCCACCCCACCGGGATTTACGGGGCGGGTTGCCTCATCACTGAGGGAGTGAGGGGCGAAGGCGGCTACCTGACTAACCTGGAAGGCGAGAGATTCATGGAACGCTATGCCCCGAATGCTAAAGATCTTGCCTCACGCGACGTAGTGTCGCGTTCGATGACCCTAGAGATTCGTGACGGCCGCGGAGTCGGACCCGAGAACGATCATATCTACTTGCACCTGGAGCACCTCGGCCCTGAAGTGATCAACGAACGTTTACCTGGTATCGCAGAGTCTGCCATGATATTTGCCGGAGTCGACGTTACAAAGGAACCCATCCCGGTGCTGCCGACTGTCCACTACAATATGGGTGGTGTGCCAACAAATTACCATGGACAGGTAGTTACGTTAAAGGATGGAGATCCTGACAGTGAAGTACCAGGTTTAATGGCGATCGGTGAGGCTGCATGCGTGTCCGTACATGGTGCAAATCGACTCGGATCAAACTCGCTACTCGATTTGGTTGTATTTGGAAGAGCGGCGGCGAAACGAGCCGCATTAGACATCAGTACCGGAACATCTCACCCACCGCTGAAAAGTATAGCAACGGAAAAAATTCTGAGCCGCTTCGATCGGATCCGCCATGCTAACGGGAGTGAACCCACGGCAAAACTCAGACTTGATATGCAGCGTATTATGCAGAATTACGCGGCAGTATTTCGCACTGGCGACGTGTTGGATGAAGGAGTCGAAAAATTGAAAGATGTGTGGGAGGCATTTCAAAACGTTAAAGTCAGTGACCGATCATTAATCTGGAATACAGACTTAGTTGAAACACTGGAACTCGACAACCTGCTCGCTAACGCGATGGTCAGCATATGCTCCGCAACAAACCGAAAGGAAAGTCGCGGCGCCCACGCTCGAGAGGACTTTCCTGATCGCGACGACACTGCCTGGTTAAAGCACACTCTAAGTTCAGTAGACGAAAAAGGAAATGTAACTTTCGAATATCGACCGGTTCATATGTATACATTAACGGACGAAGTTGATGTCGTACCGTTAAAAAAACGTGTTTATTGATCAGTATCGAGAAGAGGACACGATACATGGCACAATTTCTTTTATCAAAAGACTCCAAAGTTATTAAGGGCAAGTCGTTCGACGCATCGAAGGGTGCAAACCGCCAAAAGCGCTTTTTAATCTATCGCTGGGATCCAGATTCTGGCGAAAACCCACGAACCGACACTTACGATATCGACCTAGACCAGTGCGGGCCGATGGTGCTCGATGCGATCATTTATATCAAGAATGAAATCGATCCCACCTTAACCTTTCGGCGTTCATGTCGTGAAGGGATCTGCGGTTCATGTGCTATGAATATCGACGGTACAAACACTTTAGCGTGTACGATAGCTAGCGAATCCATCCGCGGCGATATCGCAGTCTACCCGCTACCACATATGGAGGTGTGTAAGGACCTTGTGCCTGATCTAAGTCACTTTTATGCGCAATATGCCTCTGTGCAACCCTGGATGCAAACGCAAACATCGCCACCGCCTGACAAGGAACGCTTACAATCTAAGGACGAAAGACTCAAACTCGATGGGCTCTACGAATGCATCCTGTGCGCATGCTGTTCAACCAGCTGTCCTAGTTACTGGTGGAATGG
>DPMX01000079.1:0-500 GCA_003540955.1 Gammaproteobacteria bacterium | reverse complement strand
TCCTAGTTACTGGTGGAATGGCGATCGCTACCTTGGTCCGGCCATACTTTTACAAGCTTATCGGTGGATCATAGATAGTCGTGACGAAGCGACGGGCGAACGCCTAGATGATCTTGAAGATCCATTCCGACTTTATCGTTGCCACACGATCATGAACTGTGCGCGAACCTGCCCTAAGGGCCTTAATCCTGGTCAAGCCATCTCCGAAATCAAAAAACTTATGGTTTCTCGCGCGATTTGAATAGCGAACGATTACAACGAGTGAAATGGCGCAGTCGTCGAGGGATGCGCGAATTGGATGTTTTGTTAAAGCGTTTCATAGAAACATCTTACTCGGATTTAGATTCTACCGAACAAGATGTCTTCGACTCTTTATTAAGTGAGTCGGACATTGATCTATACGCATGGCTTACCGGCAGATCGATTCCCGAGTCTACCCTTCTAGCTCAGCTTGTTAATCGAATCTGCCGGGAAAACGATTGAGAAGGTACAACGTAACG
>DPMX01000217.1:7448-11529 GCA_003540955.1 Gammaproteobacteria bacterium | reverse complement strand
GTGTCTTAGGAAAAGGAATTACATCACGGATCGAGTGCTCCCCCGCCAACAACATCGCCAGCCGATCTAAACCAAAAGCAATGCCGCCGTGAGGGGGACAGCCATAGCGAAGTGCCTCGAGCAAAAAACCAAACTTCGTGTGCGCCTCATCCGCCCCAATGCCCAGGAGTTCGAACACTGTCGTTTGCATCTCAGAATCATGAATACGGATCGAGCCACCACCTATTTCACTGCCGTTTAAGACCATGTCATAAGCTCGTGACAGTGCACCAGCAGTATTGGCTAACAGGCTAACTTTATCTCCTGACGGTGCGGTGAAGGGGTGATGTAGTGCTTCCCAGCGATTACCGTCACTGCTGCGACCAAACATGGGAAAATCTATTATCCATAACGGTCGCCAATCGTCTTTTATTAGGTCTAGATCTCTGGCAATTCTATCGCGCAAAGCTCCTAGAGCTTGGTTGACGACATCACGCTCGTCCGCGCCAAAAAAGATTAGATCGCCGTCGCTAGCTCCCGTTCGTTCAATGATAGATTGGAGGGCATCATCCGGCAGAAACTTCAATATTGGCGATTGCAGACCATCGCGGCCGCGTGCCACCTCGTTGACCTTGATATAAGCGAGTCCTTTTGCACCATAAATAGCAACAAACTCAGTATATTCATCAATCTGCTTCCGGGTAAGCTGTCCACCGCCGGGAGCAAGAAGCGCCGCAACCCGCCCTGTAGGGTCGTTCGCGGGACCCGCAAACACATTAAATTCCACCCGCTTCATTACGTTACCAACCTCAACAAGCTCCAGCGGATTACGCAGATCAGGTCGGTCACTTCCATATTTTTGCATTGCATCAGCGAACGTCAGCCGTGGGAATGGATCCGGCAACTGAACGCCAAGTACAGTCTCAAATACCGACCGAATCATTCCTTCCATCAAGTCCATAACCTCGCGCTCATCCACAAACGACATCTCGACGTCGAGTTGTGTAAATTCCGGTTGCCTATCGGCTCGAAGATCCTCGTCACGGAAGCATCGAACAATCTGGTAGTACCTATCAAAACCAGACATCATTAATAGTTGTTTGAACAACTGCGGCGACTGGGGAAGCGCAAAAAACCGACCCGAATGGGTACGGCTGGGGACAAGATAATCCCGCGCACCTTCCGGGGTCGCTTTCGTCAGCATCGGGGTCTCTATTTCTAAAAACCCGCTGTCGTCCAGATAGGTCCGCAATAAACGGTTGATTTGTGCCCGTAATGCAATATTTTTTTGCATCCGTTCGGTCCGCAAATCAATGTAACGGTACTTTAAACGCGTGTCTTCTAGCACATGCTCGTCGAGTTGAAACGGTGGCGTTTCGGATACGTTAAGAACGTCTATATCTCCCACTAAGATCTCGATCCTACCCGTCGCCATGTCAATATTTTCCGTACCTTTAGGCCGATATCTAACACGGCCCGACACCCTAATCACGAATTCACCGCGAACCCGCTCGGCTGTCGCAAAACTCTGCGGCGTATCTGGGTCTATCACGACTTGGACGATGCCAGAGCGGTCACGCAAATCAATGAATATCACCCCACCATGATCTCGGCGGTTATGAACCCAACCACAGACACTGAGTTGAGTGCCTAATTCTTCTTCAGAGATGTGTCCGCAGTAATGGCTACGCATGATTTAGGTAATGGTCATATCGAGAGGCCCTAGCGCTAACGCGCCAAAATGATACGTTTTGCGGTGCAACAACGCAATCTACAGCGTTTACAATAACGCCATCAATCCTCCGCCTTATCGGCCGCTTTTGATGATTCCATCGTTGTTTTCTTCTCCGGCTTCGTATCGCTAGCCACATCATCAGCTTGCTTCTTACCGGGCTTTTTCTCGCTATCTGCCTTGCCCTCGGCAGTTGTACTTTTCTCTCCCGTCCCCTTATTTTTCTCGTCTGTCGGCTTATTTTTAAAATCCGTCTCGTACCATCCGGTACCTTTAAGCCTAAAAGCCACCTTCGAAACGAGTTTTTGCAGACTATCTTTGCCACAAGACGGACACTCGGTGAGCGGCCCGTCGCTAACTTTGCGCATGGTCTCAAATTGGTGACCACAGTCTTTACATTCATACTCGTAGATCGGCATATTATCTCTCGTCAAATTAGTTCGACTGAAGGGTAAGTACAGTGGCAACATATAATATCAAAAGATCCTAGCCAACGACCGACGAAGTTCGGTATTTTCATCAATTTTTCTCGGCCTAAAACGCACCATTATCAAACTATGTCGTGTCGCATTTGGTATCTTACACACAACGCCCCTGGTTTCTTTGGTTTTTGGTCACTTCTCCGCTTTTGGACTGTAGGCGTCAGATTCGCTATCATCGCCGGCCTTCCGGCAGCAGTGGTCGTGAACTCTTTTGAATCGTGTTAGTGCACGATCTTTCTTCCCGACCTGATCGCAAGTATTTTTCCCGGGCCGTTAGCTCAGTTGGTAGAGCACCGGACTTTTAATCCGATGGTCGTAGGTTCGAGCCCTACACGGCCCACCATTTTTGCCACGGATATAAGCGGACTCGGCTCGAAAATCTCTCCCCACACCACTTCCCAACCAACAAGAATCGATGCCTGCAGCGCTTGTATAGAGCCCTTGGGAGAAAATAACCAAAATATACCTCTTTCCGTGCATAGGATCTGAGATTCCCACCAAATACCGCCACCGCTCTAGAGCTTCGTTTCAAATACATCCGTGCCACCCCGGTTGTCCACCCATCGAAATGCTAGCGCATCACCGACCTTTGCATTATCCACAATAAAAGAAAGATACGGATTTTGTGCTACACCGGGTCCCCAGTAACCACGCATCACGGTTTCACCATTAAGCTCGCAACTAATTTCCTGAATAAAGTGCGGAGCGTACAAGTCTTCGTTTTTTCGTCCACCACCAACACGCATAGGATACCGGATGAACATTCGTACAGTGACGGAACCATTCTTTAGAGTAGTACGTACCTTTATCGATTCCATCATCGGTCGCTAACGTCACAGCCCCCGACCGTAATCTCAATTTTTTTCCGGGCTTGAAAAACGCCCTCAGTAGTTTCGACCACTGCGACGACATCGCCCGTTTTTACGAGCTTTATCCGCGTGGCAATAAAGCCTCTCGCTACTTTTCCAAGTGAAAACTTGGCGATCAATGGGATAGGGTTCTCAACGGCAATGATTGAAATTGCGCTAACGATCTTAAATTTGGTTTCTATCTTGATCGGCACTACGGTACCATCTTCCGCCAGATCGGTCATCGTAATTCGGATCGCATCACTCAGTGGGATTTCGGCGTCACCGTAAAGCGTTCGCATTACTTCTTCGCTCGATTTATCTTTGAAAGCCTGAGCCAGCCGCGACACCGATAGACCTGCTGCCCGCACCAAAGGCATAACTATTATGCTACCCATCATTGCAAACAACGCCCGGCGTGCAAAGCGCGGCGATTTCGCTAAAACGTTACTAGCCTTGTCTAACATACAAATTTTTATAGATATTATCGGTCTTTTGATTATTAATTACAGCGTATGCGCCGACCGAGCGTAGCTTGTTCAACACAAATGATATGCGAATAAATATCAGATTACTTGCACCAATAGTATTAGGTGGGGTTACTCACCGTCGACGTTCCTTACGTTTACGCTCGCGTTCCATCGTGCCTTGTTCTAACTGGACGAGTTCCTCATTTATTTCATCCATTCGCGCATCAATTCGGAGCCGCTGGTAATTCGTAATATCAGAGGTTTTCTGGGCGAGATACAACTGTTGCAAGGCTAACCGAAGTTCACCTAAGCTACGGTAGTATTCTGAAAGCGAAAAATGAGAATTCGCAATGTTGCCGATATCATTTTCTGCTTCGGCCAAAAGTTTAAAAAAACGGGGGTCACCTTTCTCTACAAAACTGGAATCGCGCAAATGCTTTTTAGCGGCCGCCGGTTTCCCGGCTAAATTCAACATATTTGCGTAGCCGTAGGTGGCAGCTCGACTAGCAGGATCGTCTCGGTAAGCGATGGCGTAATGCTCAAGCGCCTCCGATACATTACCCGCACGCA
>DPMX01000217.1:0-7147 GCA_003540955.1 Gammaproteobacteria bacterium | reverse complement strand
GATACATTACCCGCACGCAGCTCGAGATGCGCCGCTGCTAAACGGAAGGCTAAAACGTTCGGCGACCCAAGCAACAACTTGGAAACTTCAACTCTCGCCTTCTCAAATTCACTGGCGGCAGTCAAAGCCAAAACGAAACCATAACGCGCTACACTCTCGTGTACCGTTGTTCCCTCTCGCAAGGCAAGCTCGTAGAAGCGTTTTATGGCCGCGGGATCATCTGATGCGTGTACGCTAAGCTTGGTCCGAACGAGATGAAATTCAAAGCTATCCTCCCTGATCGGCACCTCCCCAAGCCGCAAAGCGCGATCGCGTGCTTCCGAAATTCGATTAACCGTCACGGGGTGGGTCCGAAGAATTTCAGGTAGAAATGCTGGATCAGTATATCGACTTGCCGTTTGGAGCCGCTGAAAGAAATCCGCCATTGCATGAGGGTTATACCCCGCTTCATGTAATAGTTGGATACCGATCCGATCGGCTTCGCGCTCATTTGCACGCGTGAAGTTAATTCGACCCTGGGTACTTAGAGCCTGCACGGCAGTCAGTGCTCCCATGCCCGCGTCGGGATTCATTGCCATAACCGCCATCGCACCGAGCATCGCAGCCATCCGAGGAATATTCATACGCTGCTGCGCTTCGATCATGCGTGCCGTATGCCGTTGAGTGATATGCACGATCTCATGAGCGAGTACGGAAGCGACTTCGCTCTCGCTGCGGGCTTCCAAGATCAAAGCCGTGTGGATACCAATAAAGCCGCCGGGTACGGCAAATGCGTTGATACCGGGTGCGTCGAGCATAAAAAAGGTAAAATCACCGTAGTACTCAGACAATTTACCGAGACTCAAGCCTAGCTTTTGTACATAATCTTCTATCTCTTCGTCTGTAATTACTGGGGCATAACGCCTCATTTGACGCATAAACCCTTCCCCAAGCTGCTTTTCTTGTTCGGGCGAGATAATTGCGCCAGCAGAATCGCCAAAATCCGGAAGCTCGACGTCCTCGGTCACAGCAAATGTAGCCATGCTGCAAAAAACCACGAATAATAACCACAGGCGGGGCAACAATTGATAACACGAGCCAGTCAAGTTTCCAGTCACATCTTGCTGCATGATTTTTTCAACCTTACATCCACTTGCGTATGCAACATCTTATCCGCCTTAGGCGACCGCATAAGCCGCAAGTTCCATCTACAACGTCGCTTTATCACAGCATATTGCAGCGTTACTATGAATCCGTCCGATTAGCGACAACCAAACGCTAACGGTAGTCACAAACAATAGATACTAGGAGCTACAATGGTACGACGCAATGCATTCTACGCTCAATCTGGCGGCGTCACGGCGGTGATTAATGCTAGTGCGTGCGGAGTCATTCAGACGTCGCGGGAAAACTCAACCGTGATAAATGGTGTTATCGCTGGGCGTAACGGTATTATTGGCGCGCTGACCGAAGATTTGATCGATACTTCAAAAGAACCAAACGAGGCCATAGCGGGTTTGCGCTACACGCCCTCCGGGGCTTTCGGCTCATGCCGGTACAAACTTCAAAACCTTAACAAAGACCAATCCGAATACGACCGTCTACTCGATGTTTTTGAAGCGCACGACATCCGTTATTTCTTCTACAACGGTGGCGGCGACTCGCAAGACACAACGAATAAAATTTCGCAGCTAGCGGACCTACGAGGTTATCCACTAAGCTGCATTGGAATCCCTAAAACCGTTGATAACGATTTGCCGATGACCGATAACTCCCCTGGGTTCGGTTCGGTCGCAAAATATGTTGCCGTTTCGATTCGCGAAGCCGGTTATGACGTAGCCTCAATGTCGAAAACTTCTACCAAAGTCTTTGTACTGGAGGTCATGGGCCGCCATGCCGGATGGATAGCGGCCGCGGCCGGACTCGCACAAGAACAACCCAACGATGCGCCGCATCTAATATTGTTCCCTGAAATTAGCTTCGAGGAATCTGATTTCATTAGTCGTGTAGAAAATTGCGTTGCCAAACACGGGTATTGCGCTATCGTCGTGTCGGAAGGTATACGCAACGCTAAGGGGGATTTCGTCGCTGATTCTGGCTCACGCGACGCGTTTGGGCACGCTCAACTTGGTGGTGTTGCGCCGGTCATAGCGACGTTGATAGAACGACGTCTGGGTTTGAAATACCATTGGGCTGTCGCAGATTATTTGCAACGTGCAGCACGGCATATCGCGTCGAAAACTGATGTTGAACAAGCCTACGCGCTCGGCTGCGCGGCGGTCAACATGGCATTAGCGGGAAAAACTGCGGTTATGCCAACTATTGAAAGACTCTCGGATGATCCATACCGCTGGTCGGTCGGCGAGGCGCGCTTAGAAGACGTAGCTAATATTGAAAAAATACTGCCACGCAATTTTATAACGGAGGACGGCTACGGTATAACGCCGCCTTGCCGGCGCTATTTAAGTCCGCTTATCGCTGGAGAAGACTACCCACCTTACCGTAACGGATTACCGAACTATGTCCGTCTAAAAAATACGCCGCTCGCCAAACGACTTTCTACTAGTTTCAATCTCACATGAGCCGCCTATCTACGACCTTGGCGCAGTAATTTTCGGCCTTAATAGGTGGCCGACTTTATATTTTTCAAGTAACACAATCGTCTCTGCCATCGGCAATCCGACGACATTGGAATAACTTCCGTCGATTTTCTCAACAAAAGCCCCACCAAGCCCCTGAATACCGTAAGCGCCGGCCTTATCCCGAGGTTCTCCTGTATCCCAATAGCGGCCTATCTCCGCTGCTTTGATGCTGCGAAATTTTACGCGAGTGCGGACACTGATCGTCTTCGAGGATTCTTGCATCATGGCGAGTCCAGAGTAGACATCGTGCCAACGGCCAGACAAGCGGGAGAGCATTTCACGCGCCTGTTCCAACCCGGATGGTTTCCCTAGGATGAAACCGTCAATGACGACCGTCGTATCGGCAGCCAAAACCGGTGTCCGTGGTTGGTACTCCATAGACGCTGCTATTTCCGCTTTGCGCAATGCCAGTCGTCTAACGTAGTTACACGGGGTTTCCCCCCTACTGTGGGATTCGTCGATTTCCACAAAAACGATCAAAAACGAGACGCCTAGCCGTTTCAAAATGTCTGCTCGACGCGGCGAAGTAGAGGCGAGAACTAGATCATGTTTGGTTAACGTTGCGTCCTCGTTCAAAAGAAGTCCACCATGTCGTATGAATGCACCGGGGAATCCCTAGGCCCGGTGGTAGGGGTGGCCACGTAACACACTCCAGCCACGATATAATTGCTCGATCAAAATAACCCGCGCCAACTGATGTGGCAGTGTTAATGGGGAAAGCGCCCAACGATGGTGAGCGCGTTTAAGGAGTCCCGGGGTAAGGCCTTCTGCCCCGCCTATCAGACAGGCAACATCAGTATACATTCCACGCCAGGAATCGAGTTTTTGTACCAACTGCTCTGTCGACCACAGTGCGCCTCTTTCATCTAAAGCTACGATACAAGCGCCCCGAGGGCAGTAATGGAGTATGCGATCCGCCTCTTTTTTAAGGTTTGCACTCTTCGTTGATTGTTTTGTCGGTGATATCTCACGGACAACAACCTCGACTTGACCCCTCAGGCGTTTCAAATACGCTTCCTCCGCTTGGACTACCCAATCGCGCGGACGTTTAGTGATACATAGGACATGTAAGCGCATCTATTTAAACAAATATTTTTAAGACCAATTGGCACCATACCCCACGTTCTTGCCGTATCAAGTCTATAGTCCAGCATTCCGACAACGCGTATCAGGAGTCAACTTTCGCCGTTGCTAAGTCTGATCCAAGTTCGGATTGATCCCACAATTTTTCAAGTTGATAGAATGTCCGCGTTTCCGGTCGCATTGTATGGACAACAACATCGCCATAATCGATCAAAATCCATTCTCCGATATTCGCGCCTTCAATCCCGAGAGGTCGAATGTTTTTCTTTCGCACCGCTTCGATAACACGATCCACTAGTGCCTTTACTTGCCGCACAGATCGACCCGAAGCAATAACCATATAATCGGTGATGGAAGTCACACCTCGAACATCGAGCACTCTAATATCCTCAGCTTTACCATCGCCGAGTGACGCCGTCACTAGCTTAAGCAATGTTTCAGGTGAAACTTCAACACTCATGTTAATTCACGCTTAAATATAGTTGTTGTTGCTTGATTAGTTGCGCCACCATCGACGCTACGAAGTAACTGATATCACGGCCGTTCGCGACACGACGACGTATATCTGTAGACGATATAGGCAGTAACGGGATAGGTTGAAAATATATTCGACCGGAAAGCTCATCGTGTAATGTCTCTGGCTCAGTGACTTGAGCCGACTCTACAAGGCGATGCAATCGGGGATCTCGGATCGAGTCTGAGCCGGGCCGTGTAGCTACTACAATATGGCTAAAGCCCAATAGTTCTTCCCAACGATGCCACCCACACAACCCCTGGAAAGAGTCGGCACCAAGGATCAAACATAAAGGCTGCTCGCTGAATTCTGTGCGCAAACTCTCCAACGAGTCTATCGTGTAGGAAACGCCACCACGCCGGATCTCCCGGTCATCTGCAATTAAGCGTTCGCCATCTACGACTAAGTTCAGCATCGCAAGCCGCATGTTAGCGCTCGCTCCGGCTCGTTCCCGGTGGTTCGGTATATTTAAAGGTAACATCCGGACCGCAGAAAGATTCAATAATTCATAAAGTTCTAGCGCTAAGCGAAGGTGACCCACGTGCACCGGGTCAAAGGACCCACCCAAAATACCAATCGGTGCCGTTGTTTGTACGCTAGAGTCCATCACTCAAATCGTGGGCAAGATAACTTGTTCGACACGTCGTCGATTAAGTGCCTTAGTCCCGTACATGCCCATCACCAACAACAATCCATTTTTGTGAAGTTAGTCCTAATAAACCAACGGGCCCACGTGCATGAAATTTGTCAGTGCTAATACCTATCTCCGCGCCCAGGCCGTACTCATAGCCATCCGCAAACCGGGTAGACGCATTTACCATCACAGAACTTGAATCTACTTCTGCCGTGAACTGTCGCGCTACTGAAAAATCCTCTGTGACAATACAATCTGTGTGCTTAGAGCCGTATTTGCGAATATGTTTAATGGCTTGTTCGACATCATTAACAACGCGTATTGCAAGAATCGGGGCGAGATACTCCTCATACCAGTCCTTTTCACTGGCCAACATCACGTCCGGATGCAATTTTTTTGCAACCGTGCAACCCCTTAATTCGACATCAAGTCTGCGGTACGCCTCTATTAATCTCGGCAATACCAGCTCCACAATAGGCCGGGCAACTAGTAGCGTCTCCATGGTGTTGCAAGTCCCATAGCGTTGTGTCTTAGAGTTGAGTGCAACATCAAACGCCTTGTTCGGATCTGCGGCAGCATCTATATAGACGTGACAAACACCATCAAGGTGTTTTATTACCGGCATCTGCGCGTCTCGAGAAACCCGCTCAATCAACCCCTTGCCGCCACGGGGAACTAGCACATCGACCCACTGAGGAACCTTGAGTAAGGCACCAACCACAGCCCGATCACTGACGTCAAGCACCTGCACCGCCTTCGCTGGAAGATCGGCTTCACGCAACCCTTCTGAGATACAAGAGCTAATCGCTGCATTAGATTTTAATGCCTCGGAACCACCTCTCAAAATAGCGGCATTTCCCGATTTTAAGCATAGCGCCGCAGCGTCAGCGGTGACGTTTGGCCGCGACTCGTAGATAATACCAACGACTCCGATAGGAACCCGCATTTGCCCGACCTGAATACCGGAGGGACGGTACCGAAGACCAGTTGTCTCGCCTACCGGATCCGGTAACTCAGCAACCTCCCGGAGACCAGCTGCCATAGCCGCGATCCGCTCCGGGCTTAACCGCAAACGGTCTAACATTGCTTCCTCAAACTTATCGGCTGCCGCCAGGTCTTTTCCATTTGCCGCCAAGATAGCGGGTTCGGCACGCTCGATATTGCACGCGATCAAGTTTAAAGCAGCATTCTTTACGCGCGTGCTTGAGCGTGCCATCTCAACAGCCGCTGCACGCGCCTGCTTTCCTATAACGTCGATATACGCTGAACTATCGAAGTTTTTAGCTCGGTTAACTTTGTCCACCTGTCCGCTCATCGATTATCGTTTTGAATGCTTTACTCAAACCTTCCGTGCGAGCTCGAGACACAACCATTCCAATTCGTCCCAACCATTACCCGCTAACGTACCTTTAACGATCCTATCAAGCTGAATACTATCCCGGAACATTTTGGTCATTTGCTCTAAGGAGATGCTCGCTAAAACCTTTTTTACAACCTTCGCGCGCGAACTCCAAACATTATGCGCATCTAATACGGATTGCACGGGCTTTCCGTCAGCCATGTCGACAGCCATGTAGGATAGGTTCCGTAATTCTCGGTTAAGGGCCCACCCAATTACAACTGCCTCAGTTCCTTCCTCACGTAATCCACGCAACACTCGAACTGCCTTCGCTCCCTCTCCAGATAGGGTGATATCGATTAGATCAAAAACGTTGAAGCGCGCACTATCAACTATCGCACTGAGGGCTACACCGATGTCTACTTCACCTTGCTCTACCATTAGACTCAACTTCTCCAACTCTTGCGCTGCGGCTAGTAGGTTTCCTTCCGATCGAACGGCGAGAAACTCAGCCGCAGGTGCAGTCAGTCTCATGCCAAGATCTGTTGCTCGTTTGATTATCCATCGATCAAGTTCGGATAATGCAATTTGCCGTACCTGCACTGTCACGCCGATTTTATCCAAGGCTTTAAACCATTTTGATTTTTGAGCGTTCTTATCGAGCCGATCGGCAGTTAAGAGAAAAATATCAGGTGTGTCATCACGGCTGAAAAGGCTATGCAAAATCTCACTACCAACCTTATCGGGTTTGCGCCCAGCAAGTCGAATTTCAATCAAACGGTGCTCGGCAAACAGAGACATCTCATTCGCCCTGCTCTGCAGTTGTTGCCAATCGAACTTAGCCTCAACCTCGAATATTAGACGCTCCGACGTGCCGTCAGCGCGCGCTGCTGCCCGGATAAGATCGGAGCATTCGGCGCTTTGCAATGGCTCGTCGCCAAATATCATATATGCAC
>DPMX01000116.1 GCA_003540955.1 Gammaproteobacteria bacterium | reverse complement strand
CTTTTAAAAAACTTACTCATGTCACTGATATCTAAGCGCCCGCTTCCGCTAAAAACCCATCCTTCACCCGCTGCGTTCCAGCTCGGGGTAGGTTTAGAGTAATCGCTGCGACAATCCCCGGGTTCCTGATCAAAAAACGAATTGTACAAAAATTGCAAATTTTAGGGCGCCTAAAGGCGCCCTAAAAAGCATGCCGACTACGGTCACCCGTTAGCAATTTACGTACGTCGACCCGGATGGCCTCGCGGTAGAGGTACCGCCGGCCATCCAAATCTCAAACTCAAACGTCAAGACGATAGGTATCACCGTCACGTACAAGCTTTCCCGCTGTTGGTCCTGCAAAGTGTGTCCCTATAATTAATGTCGGCGAATCTGCATATTCTCCAAACACCCGATGACGTGTCGCAACCGCGGCATCATTATCGACATCGAATGGGCTGACCAAGTTAGGATCGTTAAACTGAATTGGGTGATGGATGAAATCACCAGTAATTAGCGCCGTCTCCCCAGCCGATTCAATCTGAACCGAAACATGCCCCGGTGTGTGGCCGGGGGTCGGGACAAGACTCACACCCTCACATACCTCGGCTGCACCTTCGACAGGTTTAGCCAGACCTGCATCTAGCACCGGTTGTAGTGAATCCTCGAACACCTTACGCTGCAACTGCATAAAATCGTCTTGGGCATTGGCATCAATCGAACCCCAAAATTCAAGATCCTGTTTGCTCATTAGATAGTCTGCATTGGGAAACGTCGGCACCCACGCACCATCAACCAACTTCGTATTCCAGCCGACATGGTCGAGATGAAGGTGAGTACACAACACATAATCTACGCCGTCAGGATGGTAGCCCGCTGATACCATGTCTTCCATGTACGAGGTTGATAGCATGTGCATCACCTCAAAAGGATCGCGGTCGCGGTCGTTACCAATGCATGTGTCCACAATTAAAGTTGCCCCCGGTGTGTCAACTATCAATGAATGAACACTGAGACTGAGTACCCCTTCGGCGGTTACAAAATGCGGGAAGAGCCATTTTACTTTTTTCACGACGTCCGGCGTTGCCGCCGGAATCACATCCGGAAATTCCGGATAAACGATCTCTTCTAGTTTCGTTATTGTCGTATCGCCTACCTTCCATTTCATAAGATACACCTCCCTCAAGGATTGAAATTTATGAGGTCTAGACGCCGGATATTGTCAACTATACTGCAGATTATTACGAGTGGCGGTACCGAAAACCACTACAAACAAGCGATCACGCTGTAATGACACCCTAAACCGCAACAATAAGACGTTCCGCGAGGTCATCGAATGCGGCCTCCAATTCGCTTTGGTCGAAGGCCCATGCAGCCATAATCACCTGATCGATACCGGCGTCCTCGTAACGCCGTAAGGTGTCACGATCGGTTGGGTTAGCGTATGGAGACAATGCAACTTTGACATCCTTGAAGTCACGCTCTTCGCGATCGCAATGCTCCTTCAATATAGCCATTTTCGCTGGGACTTGTTCTGGCATCACGTCAACCCCAAACCAATGTCCAAACCGTACCACTCTGCGCAATGCTGCCACGCTTTCGCCACCAAAATATAACGGTGGATGGGGTTTCTGTGTTGGCTTCGGATATTGATATGCCGAAGGCAGATTGACAAACTCGCCGTCGTAACTTGACTCATGGGTTTGCCACACGGTCTGCATCATTCGGAGGTAATCGTCAGCCCGCGCACCGCGTCGGTCGAAGGGTATTCCAAGCGCGGCAAACTCATCGGCCATCCAACCGACTCCAACACCAAAATCCAGGCGTCCGCCGGAAAGTACGTCGACATCGGCTACTTGTTTTGCGGTCAGCGCCGCGTTGCGTTGCGGCAGTACGATCACGCCAGTACCTAGCCGCAATTTTGTCGTGTGTGCCGCCATAAAGGATAGTAAGGTAAACGGCTCCAATCCTTGTGTTGTTGGTTCTACTGGAAACGAGCCATCTTCCTCATAGGGGTAAGACGACTTAATCACCTTTGGAACAAGAATGTGATCTGGTACCCAGACCGAATGAAAACCCCGTTCCTCTATGCCACGAGACATTCGTGCAACATAATCGGGTCTCGATGTTTCACCACCAAATTGCGTGATTAAGCCAACTTTCAAAGTCGATTCCCCTAATTATTGCAGTATTATTTCCGAATCCGATTTAACTATCCGGCTCTTAGGTTGTTTGGCCTCATGTAAGACATAATATGAAATTTTCCCGTAATGCGCGAAACACTATTTACCAGGGTAGAATTATTTTTATCGCAAGTTCGATCTGAATCAGGTATTGCCACTAAACTGTCCTAATATTGACCTGGGCACCAAAACGCAACGAAAGGAATAAATCGATGACAATGATAAAGGGTTTACACCATAGTGCCTATCGCTGCCGAGATTCCGAGGAGACCCGCCAATTCTATGAAGATTTTCTAGGCTTACCCCTGGTCGAGGCTCTACAAATAGGCGAAACAAAGACAGGACGGACCGCTAATGTATTGCACACGTTCTACCAAATGGATGATGGTTCTTGTCTCGCATTTTTTGATGCCCCAAAGGAACCGTTCGAGTTCAAAGAGCAACACGACTACGACTTGCACATCGCACTGACCGTTTCTGACGACGAATTACAACCGATGCTCGAGAAAGGTCGAGCACTTGGTATCGAATCACGGGGTATTTCTGAACACGGTTTTGTAAGGTCCATCTACTTCCGAGACCCGAATGGTTATGTGGTTGAATTATGTGCACTACCTAAGTCACCGCGTACTGATTTCTTCAACTCGGTAGATGCACACAATAAAGTCACGCGTTGGCAAAGCGAAAAAGCAACATAAATATCAAGTGTCAGGCGATCAAATGTGTAACCCGGTTGGCGAAAAAAGCTCGCGCGCGTTGTGATTACCATTATAGATCTAGATAAAAGCGAAATTAACAGCGTGGATTACGGATGAGCGTGACTCGCTACTGAAATATTTTCGAGGCTCTTCGGCGGTAAAACCTTCGCCTTAATTAACCCAAGTCATCACAAAGTTCTAAAACCAATAAAAGCTCAGTTCAGTGAAAACATGGATTGGCATACTGCAGCCTCAGAAAAGGCTAAATAGAAAAGTTCGACATCCCCACCTAGCGACGTAGATAATGTATCAATGCGCTCGATAACAGACATCACCGGATACCATGAGGCACTCGCATCCTTCTCCAAGGAACAGTTATGGGCATTATTCGATGGCAACCGAAGTGACTTAAATATTGGACACGAATGTATTGACCGGCATCCACCCGATCGCCTCGCAGTGCACATCATCGATTCTAAAGGACACGACGAACGCTATACCTTTGGTGAGCTCCGGATTTGGTCCAACCGTTTCGCGAATTACCTGACAACCTTAGAGGTAGCACGCGGGTCGCCTATAGCTATCATGCTAGAGCCGTCTTTAGCCTTCTATGCTAGCCTATTTGGTTCAATGAAAGCCGGCTGCATCGCAGTCCCAATGTTTACCTTGTTTGGACCCGAAGGGATGAGGTTGCGGTTAGACGATTGTGCCCCAAAGCTGTTCCTTGGGTCAGCTAGCAACGTAAAACCGCTGGGGGAAGTTGTTGGACGACAGCACGTCGTCGTCGATGACGACTTTATGGCCATATTGGCGGCACAATCGTCTGATTACGACCTATCCACATCAGCCGATGATATGGCTGTGTATCAATATACCTCAGGCACAACTCGCCAGTTGCCCGAAGCAATTGAACATCGCCATCGCGCAATTGTCACCGTGATACTTGCGGCGCTATACGGTACTGGGGTGCGACCACACGATCATCTTTGTTGCCCGTCGTCACCGGCATGGGGACATGGTCTATGGCACGGAACCCTAGCACCGCTCGCGATGGGCGCTAGTGTCAGTAGCTACCGCGGTAAGTTCGATCCACTGCGATTGTTTGAGGCCTTGGAGCAATCTGCGATTAACAACCTATCGGCTGCGGCCACACACTACCGTATGTTACGCCAATGTCCGCGATCTAAGGAATTCAGACACAGTATAGAAAAATTATCATTTACGGGTGAGCCGATCGACAGTGAAACGGCGAGTTGGGTGGCTGACCATTTTGGTCAGCCCGCTTGTAGCATTTACGGAACCACCGAGGTTGGCGTCATCCTTGTAAGTTATCCCGGAGCAAAGGACTTTGAAGTCAAACCAGAGGCCCTCGGCAAACCGATCCCAGGTCGTGAAGTCGCAATAATCGACGAAAGCGGGGAGCAAACGACGCCAGGTGTAAAAGGGGAAATCGTCGTACGCCGCGGCAATGACTGGTTTAAGACGAAAGACATTGGTTACACCGACGAAGAAGGATATTTCTATCATGCTGGGCGCGCGGATGATGTCATCATCTCCGCTGGGTACACCATGAGTGCCGTTGAAATCGAAGATGTGCTACTACAACACAATGACGTGAGTGAGGTTGCCGTCGTGGCGTTGCCAGATGCCAACCGCGGTCAGATACCCAAAGCCTTCGTGGTAAGTTTGCGCAATGGCGATAACCAATTCGTCGAAGAATTGCAAGAACTTGCTCGAACACGCTTGAGTCTCCACGAGTATCCTCGCGCCGTTACCTTCGTCGATTCGCTGCCCAAACTCCCGGCAGGGAAAATTAATCGGAAGGCCTTGCGGGAATACGTACCAACCAGCACTCAAAATAGTGCTCGAGGAACATGATTTATGAATGACTTATCGTCCGGGAATTTCCCGGTCATCACCGATGCCGGCCTCAACGATTTACGGAAACGGATCGGCGTTCGTATTACACAAACCCTAGAACCATGGTGTTATGAAGCAACGCGGGACAATATACGTCACTACGCACATGGAATAGGTGACGACAATCCGTTATGGTGCGATCCAGAGTATGCTAAGACGACGCGCTACGGTGAAATTATTGCACCACCTTCGTTTCTATTTGCTTGCGATCGTATAATCTCTGGCTATTGCGGAGGACTTCCCGGAATACACGCAATGTGGGCTGGTGCCGATTGGACGTGGTTGCAACCAATCCGACGTAACGACGAAATTCACGTTGAAGCGTACTTAAAAGACTTGGTTGAGCACCAAACACGATTTGCCGGCCGCTCAATTCAACAGATCTACCATGTCGAATTTTTTAACGGGAATGATGACAAGCTCGCGTCCGCGGATAGTTGGGTTTTTCGAACCGAGCGCGACACCGCCCGGGAAGAAGGAACAAAATATACTGCATTAAATCAACGAGCCGAAAAACGTTACAGCGACCTAGAGCTCGACGAAATCTTTCGTTTATACGCCGATGAAAAAGTCCGTGGTTCTGAGACACTCTACTACGAAGATGTTGAGATAGACGAAGCTTTGCCAACTATGGTAAAGGGCCCCATGACGGTAACCGGTTTTATCGCTTACGCGCAGGGCTGGGGCGGTCTTTACATACGTGCAAACAAACTTGCTTGGCAACAGGTACATAAACACAAGGGGCTTGGCATACCAAACCGCTTCAATGTGCCCGATTGTCCGGAGCGGGTTCATTGGGAGGAAGAATTCGCCCACAAAGTCGGCGCGCCTGGCGCCTACGATTACGGCCCAGAGCGCTGCTCTTGGCTTACCCATCACCTGACAAATTGGTGCGGTGACGATGGATTTTTGCATTCCGCCTCGTGCAAAATCCGTCGCCATAACCCATCCGGTGACACACTATTTATTGATGGTAGGGTTTCCGAAAAATATATCGACAAGCAGGGCCAATATTGCGTGCGGATTGAGCAGGAAGCACGGAACCAAGATAAGGAACTATCAGCGCTTGGCAACGGTGTCGTGGTACTACCAACTCGATCGTAACGAACGCATCAACCGAAAAAACAAAAGGTTGGCCGCGCGGTGCCAGTTTCTGGATATATATCGTCCAATTGGGCTATCCAATCAAAACACCACCGTATTGCACAAAAAACGGCACGAATACAAGTGACAGAATGGCTGATAGCTTGATCAAAATATTAAGCGAGGGGCCAGATGTATCCTTTAAGGGATCGCCCACCGTGTCGCCGACAACTGCCGCGCGGTGCATCTCCGTGCCTTTGCCGCCAAGATTACCAGCTTCGATATACTTTTTCGCGTTGTCCCAAGCACCACCGCTATTCGAAGATGAGATCGCGATAACGCCACCTGATACTAATGACCCTGAAAGTACACCCGCGACAGCTTCAATTCCGAACAGCCAGCCGACAAGCAGCGGTGTCCCCATTATCAATATCCCTGGCGGAACCATCTCTTTCAACGCAGCCTGCGTCGATATGGCCACGCATTGATCATATTCCGGATCTCCCGTCCCTTCCATAATTCCCCCAATATCGCGGAATTGCCGACGTACCTCCTCGATCATTTTGTACGCCGCGGCGCCAACCGATTTCATGGTCATAGCCGAAAAATATGCCGGCAGTACCGCACCAATGAAAAGACCGGTAAACACCATTGGTTCAAGCAAGTTAATGTTGAGCAGTAAATCGAAGTCGGATCCATTTTGTTCTTTCAAGAGAAGGTCTGCTCGGGTCAGAAATGCCGCAAAAAGTGCGAGCGAAGTGAGGATTGCTGCGCCGATTGCAAACCCCTTGCCCATTGCCGCTGTAGTGTTTCCAGCGGCATCAAGAACATCCGTTCGCTCACGCACATGTTTTTCCATGGCCGACATCTCGGCAATACCGCCAGCGTTATCCGCCACTGGCCCGTAAGCGTCGATGGTTAGTGCGATAACTAACGTACCAAGCATCCCTAGAGACGCGATAGCGATACCGTACATTCCAGCCAACATCCATGGAATATAAATCGCGAGCCCGATTGCGAGATAGGGGCCAACTGCGCTTTTATAGCCAAGGGCAAGACCGAAAATGATATTTGTAGCTGCTCCGGTTTCACAAGATTGAGCGACCTCTCGGACCGGCGTGTACGTATGAGAAGTGTAATATTCAGTCATCAATCCGACTAGTAGTCCCGCGACAAGACCAGTCAAGAAACAATAATAAACACCCGCGTTCGTATATAACTCACCGCCGATCTCAAAGCTTGCCGGGATCATTTCCACCGTAACGAAGTACATCACGATTGCCATGATCGCACTCGAAATAATTAACATCCGTTTTAATGCCGGACCGACCTGTTCCTCGGTCGTCACCTTCACCATCATCAACGTTACTAAACTTACTGGAATCCCAACCGCGGAAATCACGATCGGGTATAGCAGTGCATCTACGTTGCCCGTAAACGCTATTGCACTTATAACCATAGCAGCACAGGTGCTCTCTGCACATGAACCAAACAGATCTGCTCCCATGCCAGCGACGTCGCCAACGTTGTCACCAACATTATCTGCGATGACTGCAGGATTACGCGGATCGTCTTCGGGAATACCAGCCTCGACCTTCCCGACCAAATCTGCGCCTACGTCAGCGGCCTTGGTGAATATCCCTCCGCCCACACGCGCAAATAACGCAATGGACGAGCCACCAAGTCCGAATCCTGCAATCACTTCCATCAAAATGTGAGTTGGTAACTCAGCTGGCATAATATTCACGAGCAGAAGGTATACCAACAGCAACCCGAGCGAAGCCAAACTCACTAGGGCAAACCCCATCACCGACCCAGAATGCAATGCAACGTTAAAAGCATCGGATAATGACTTGTTCGCTGACACCGTGGTGCGAACATTTCCTTCTGTGGCAATTTTCATACCAATAAAGCCAGAAGCAATAGAAATGACGGCACCGATAGCAAACGCGATTGCAGTATAAATACCTTCGTTTACATAATCAGTGTGGTGGTCATCAATAAGGAGGGCGATGATCGCGCCAAAGACGACGATAAATATCGCCATAAATTTATATTCTTGTTTCAGAAAAGCCATAGCTCCGCCGGCTATTGCGGCGTGTATCTTGACCAATTTTGTCTTAACGTCTTGGTTCTCGACTCCCATGTCGACAGCGATTTTTTTAATCCCTGATGAATAGAAAAAACCAACCGCAAGTCCAAAAAGCGAGAGGGCCAGAATTATATTAACGGCCATGATGGATTATTCTCCGTCGTAGAAGTTTAAGAAGCCAAGATCCAAATTATCCGCGTTCGGTAGTCGCAGGAAGCAGTAGCTTTGAATGTAAATTATAACCTGGTTTTGAGTTTAATCGAAAGGCACAACAGACACCAAACCCCAGATCGGCGCCCGAGATGTGTCACGCAAAATAATCCCTATATGACTGACGCCAATGCGATACTTCGGGACGCGCTCGAAGGAAACTACTTCATCCTCAAAACCTACCTGAGATTATTAGATATTTCACTATCCCAGCTTACTTTTGGTCTAATGTAGCGTTATCGAAATACCGATAACGCGCATAAAGCGTGATTTCCTACTGTACGTGGCTTGGAGTGACCATGAATTTACCAACAATTGAACATCGCTACCGAACTGCGCTAATGGACAGTGGTCGTTGGTCGAATTTTATCCCAAGAAATTCTGACATTATAATTTCAACACCATACAAGTCGGGAACAACATGGGTACAGCAAATCTGTGCACTGCTGATTTTTCAATCAGTCAAACTCGACGAGCCGCTATCGCGTATGTCTCCGTGGTTAGATCAAATGGTCAAGCCCATTGAAAAAGTGCTCGAGACTTACGCAAGGCAAGATCACCGCCGCTTTATAAAAACACATACTCCATTGACTGCGTTACCGTATTATTCGAATGTGACTTATTTAATTTGCGGGCGCGATCCCAGGGACGCCTTTATTTCGATGGAGAATCACTACGCCAATATCAATTGGCCGAAACTCGGCGCGTTATTGGCACAAAACGCCGACTCCGGGGACCCGCCTCCGTCGTTGCCTGAGGACGTCAACGAACGCTTCAAACTTTGGTTAAATCGAGGGAGTTTCCCGTGGGAGACCGATGGGTTTCCGTTCTGGTCGTTGTTCCACCACCTTCAGTCATTTTGGCAATTCCGTGAACTCCCAAATATTCACTTTATACATTACTCAGATCTCCAGTCCG
>DPMX01000026.1 GCA_003540955.1 Gammaproteobacteria bacterium | reverse complement strand
CCGGCGCCGGGACATGCGTGTCGAACGATTTCAGAGCGTCGTTGGTCATCAATGGATCCGGACAAGTAGGCACCATAGCTTTGGAACGCAGAAACGATATCGAGAGATTCGCCGCGGGAGTGCCCCGGTTTTATCGTGCCACCGTAGACCATCAGCGCTGGACGGTTTACGCGCCCCATAGCTATCAGGCAACCCGGCATATTCTTGTCGCACCCGGGAATTGAAACGTTTGCGTCATACCATTGGGCACTCATAACTGTCTCGATCGAGTCAGCGATTAGATCCCGGGATTGGAGCGAATAACTCATGCCATCGGTTCCCATAGAGATACCGTCACTTACCCCAACGGTATTGAAGCGCATCCCCACCATCCCCGCGTCTTCGACGCCCGCTTTGACGTGTTCGGCTAGATCTAGTAGGTGCATATTGCATGGATTCCCTTCGTACCAGACACTCGCTATGCCTACTTGTGCCTTACTGAAATCTTCGGTTGTCATACCAGTTGCGTGCAACATAGCTTGCGACGCGCCTTGCGCGCGCGGTTGGGTAATTCTCTTGCTGACGGTGTTGATCTTTTTCGCCATAAAGCTCTCCAGTATTGGTCACGTGTATGGGCATTCAAATGATATCCGGATGCATCTCGGATCATACCTTTAGAACGTGTAACGGTCGAAGGTTCTTGAGGATTTCGCTACGCTGGGTTTGAGTCGATTCAGACGCATAAAATAAATTGCCAAACCTCTAATCGACATTCCTGAAGCAACTCTGACCGAGAACAAATCGATCTAGAAAGAGTCGAAAGGTTGCTGCATGATAAATTCATCTGTTCGCGGGGTGGTCACGACGCGTTAGTTATCCATTCGATCTTCCACTGCATACCCACGCTTTGGAATCAAAATAGTTCGATCGTAAGTACATACGATGGTGCCGTCGCTTTTTTTGCCGATGGTCTTAACATCCACTATTCCGTCATTCGGTCGGGATTTTGACTCCCGTTTCCCAATTACTTCAGACTCTGCGTACAGTGTGTCGCCAACGAACACGGGTGCCGGCAGTTTGATGTTATTCCAGCCTAGGTTTGCTACCGCTTTTTGGGAAACATCGCTTACGCTCATGCCGGCGACCAGTGCAACAGTGAATGCACTGTTGACGAGAATTTGCCCGA
Source organism: Gammaproteobacteria bacterium (assembly GCA_003540955.1). GTDB lineage: Bacteria > Pseudomonadota > Gammaproteobacteria > UBA11873. The sequence continues at coordinate 9,015 of DPMX01000026.1, read as the reverse complement.
ATTCGGACGCAGCGCCGTACTCTGCATCGAAGTGTAGTGGATGAGTGTTCATTGTCAGCAAAGTAAACCAGGTATTATCGGCCTCGGAAATCGTGCGTCCTGGGCGATGCTGGTACACGTGTCCTATTTCGAATTCTTCATAGTAACGCCCGTAAGTTTCTCGGAACGTTTTGTTGTCAATTTGTTTTACGTTTTGCGCCATCAAAACTCTCCTTGATCGCTAGATAGATGGAAAATTTCAGTTATAACACTAACTGCCGATAGGGATAAAAATTCTAATTTTCACGGGACTTTCGATTTCTGAACTTGAAACTAGCGCAGGCTAGTTGGCAAAAAGTTTTAAGGACCGTCGTTTGCGTGGCAGCTTACGTGTCAGTAGCTTGCGATCGCGATTAATAACTTCGCGGGTAGGGGTGTTCGCAGGATGGAAATTTAGGAAACGTTAGCACCTTCCAACTCTTTTTCATCATATTCGACAACAATCTCACCATCTCTCACACTAATAAAAATTTGGCCACCGCCTTGTAGATCCCCAAATAAAAGTTGTTCGGCCAAAGGCTTTTTGATTTTATCCTGAATCAAACGCGCCATTGGCCGAGCGCCCATCTTTGGATCGTGTCCATGTTCCGCTAGCCAAACTTTAGCTTCCGCGTCGATATCCATAGTGACTTTCTTGGTATCGAGCTGGGTTTCAAGTTCGATCAGGAATTTGTCAACAACGTGCCCGATGGTTTCGGGGTCAAGCGGATTGAATTGAATGATCGCATCGAGGCGATTTCGAAATTCAGGACTAAACATGCGCTTAATTTCTTCTAGTGCATCGCTCGAGTGGTCTTGCATGGTGAATCCGATTGATGATCGACTGATTCGATCTGCGCCGGCATTGGTAGTCATCACGATTATTACATTGCGAAAATCCGTTTTACGACCATTGGTATCCGTTAGAGTCCCATGGTCCATGACCTGCAACAGAATATTGAATACGTCCGGGTGAGCTTTCTCCATCTCATCAAGCAATAAAACCGAGTGTGGTTGTTTTGTGATCGCTTCAGTCAGTAACCCACCTGTGTCGTAACCAATATAGCCTGGGGGTGCACCAATCAACCGAGAGACGGTATGTCTTTCCATATATTCAGACATGTCCAGGCGAATCAGTTCGATACCCATTATCTGCGCTAGTTGACGTGTGACCTCTGTTTTTCCAACCCCAGTGGGTCCAGCGAATAAAAACGATCCAATTGGTTTCTCGGTGTTGCCGAGACCTGATCGCGACATTTTGATTGCGGCGGCTAGGCTACCAATGGCCTGGTCTTGGCCGAAAACGACCATCTTGAGGTTGCGCTCAAGTTTTTGTAGCGACTCGCGATCCGAAGTTGATACTGCTTTTGGCGGCACGCGCGCGATTTTGGCAATGATTTCTTCAATATCACCGACTCCAATGGTCTTTTTCCGCTTTGACGGACTCAACAATCTTTGTCGAGCGCCAGCCTCGTCGATAATATCAATAGCCTTGTCCGGCAAGTGACGGTCGTTAATGTACCGTTGCGTAAGTTCTGATGCCGAGCGAAGTGCTTGATTGGTGTACTTAACATCATGGTGTTTTTCGAAGCGCGATTTAAGTCCTCTAAGTATCTTGAATGTCTCCTCTACAGATGGCTCGTCGACATCAATTTTCTGGAAGCGTCGAGATAGTGCGCGATCCTTTTCAAAGATCCCACGGTATTCTTGATACGTAGTTGAGCCTATGCATTTTAGATCGCCAGAGGCTAATACGGGTTTAATTAGGTTGGATGCATCCATAACCCCGCCGGAAGCAGCGCCGGCTCCGATGATAGTGTGGATTTCGTCAATGAATAAAACAGCCCCCGGTTCTTTATCTAGTTGTGCCAAAACATTTTTTAGTCGCTTTTCAAAGTCTCCTCGATATTTGGTTCCCGCTAGGAGCGCACCAAGATCGAGTGAGTAGATCGTTGCATTTTCAAGGATCTCTGGAATCTCTTTATCCACAATTTTTTTCGCTAGTCCTTCAGCAATCGCGGTTTTTCCAACTCCCGCCTCACCTACAAACAAGGGGTTGTTTTTACGTCTGCGACATAAGATCTGAATCGTTCGTTCAATCTCATGTTGGCGACCGATCAAGGGGTCGATTTTGCCTTTGGTAGCTTGTTCATTGAGATTAGTTGTGTACACCTCTAGAGGATTCTTGCCACCCTCGGCTTGTTCGTTCTCGGTCTCTTCAGAGGTGCTTACTTCGTCGGTTGATTCATGGTCGTCAGAAATTTTTGAGATTCCATGCGAGATGCAGTTAACAACGTCGAGGCGAGCGATGTTTTGTTGGTTTAACAAGTAGACGGCCTGCGACTCTCGTTCGCCAAAAATTGCTACTAGAACGTTCGCACCTGTCACTTCTTTTTTTCCAGACGATTGAACATGAAAAACGGCCCGTTGCAGTACACGTTGAAAACCGAGAGTCGGTTGAGTATCTCGATCTTCTTCTTCCGGTAATAACGGCGAACTCTCTTGGATGAAGTCTACGAGTTGGCGTCGAAGTTGATTGATATTCGCGCCGCAGGCGCGCAAAACCTTTGCCGCTGTTGGATTGTCGAGCAGTGCAAGTAGTAAGTGCTCGACTGTCATAAACTCATGACGTTTTTCGCGCGCTTCTTTGAATGCAAGATTCAGAGTTACTTCGAGTTCTTTACTGAGCACAATGAATTCCTAAAGATAATTAAAAATTTAACCGTCGAGCGGCTTATGCTAACTCAAGCGTACACAAAAGGGGGTGCTGGTTCTCGCGGGCATATTGGTTGACCTGCGATACTTTTGTTTCTGCGACTTCATGGGTAAATTGGCCGCAAACTCCTTTCCCACGGGTGTGCACCTCAAGCATGATACGAGTTGCCGTTGGCCGATCGACCGTAAAAAAGTTTTCTAGTACGTGAACAACAAATTCCATTGGCGTGTAGTCATCATTAAGCATAATTACTTTATACAGTGGCGGTTTTTTTACCTTTGGCCGCGCCTCCTGGAGTGCAACACCTGACTCACTTTCATTTTGATTTTCTTCGTCTGTCATCTTTCATTACGAGGCAAATATGAGATTCTGTTGTCTGTGTTGGACGTGTAAATTATACGTCCGGCCGGCGGATTCTCCAATGACGGTTTCTAGTAGATGTCTATATAGTTACAATCCATTGGCTGATTCATGTGCTCGAACCTTTATATTGCAATTCGCCGAAGACTACGCGAATTATCGCGATTTTTTTGATTCTTAGGCTTGATTCCCTCTGCGAAGTTTTCTCGTTCGGAGAAAAGGTAACTTTTTTATCTCATCTCAAGCCTAAGTTGACAAATTGTGCGGTGCAACGTAGATTGAATATGGACTACGTTCGCTCAATCAATCGTTGAAAACTAAAGTTTTCCCAGCGAGGGCATACGTCGTGTCGGTGATAAGTTGGAATTCAATGAGCTAGGGTGCAGCCAGGGAATAATTCTGTCAATAGGGGAACATTTGGATGGTTTTGGTTTTTCAGGAACAAGTCGATGCACTGAACGAGGATTGGCGGTCTAATCCGCGATGGTCAGGTGTTAAGCGGGACTACAGCGCTGACGATGTGGTGCGATTGCGTGGGAGTACGCGAATCGAGCACACTCTCGCGCGATTAGGTTCCGAGAAGCTGTGGCAACTGGTTAATGAAGAAAAGTTTGTAGCGACTCTTGGTGCACTAACTGGCGGGCAAGCGGTTCAGCAAGTCAAGGCAGGCCTGAAGGCTATCTATCTGTCCGGCTGGCAGGTCGCAGCAGATGCTAATAGCAGTGAGACTATGTATCCCGATCAGTCGTTATATGCGGTAAATTCGGTACCGAAGGTCGTTCGGCGGATTAATAATGCGTTTATTCGCGCTGATCAAATTCAGTGGTCAAAAGGTAAAGAGGATATTTGTTACTTTGCCCCAATCATTGCTGATGCTGAAGCGGGCTTTGGGGGTGTATTAAATGCGTTCGAATTAATGAAATCTATGATCGAAGCCGGTGCAGCCGGCGTGCACTTTGAGGATCAATTAGCATCGGTAAAGAAATGCGGGCATATGGGCGGCAAAGTGCTCGTGCCAACACGAGAGGCCATCGAAAAGTTAACTTCCGCTCGCTTGGCGGCTGATGTGCTGGGGGTGCCCACCATTATCCTGGCGCGCACCGACGCTAACGCAGCCGCATTATTAACGTCGGATATCGACGAGCGTGATCGTGCTTTCATCTCGGGCGATCGAACTGTTGAGGGGTTTTTTGAAACTCGGGCAGGGATCGATCAGGCGATTGCGAGAGGACTAGCCTATGCACCTTACGCAGATTTACTCTGGTGTGAAACAGCAGTCCCAGATCTACAGGAGGCAAAATATTTTGCTGAAGCTATTCACTCCGAATATCCAGGACAACTGTTAGCTTATAATTGCTCCCCTTCATTCAATTGGAAGAAAAACCTGGATGACGCGACTATTGCGAAATTCCAACGTGAACTAGGCGCAATGGGGTATAAATTTCAATTTATCACGCTCGCCGGTATCCATAACATGTGGTACAACATGTTTGATCTGGCTCATGCGTACGCACAGAAAGGTATGACAGCGTACGTTGAGATGGTGCAGGAACGCGAGTTTGCCGCCGCCGAGCGCGGCTACACTTTCGCGAGTCATCAGCAGGAAGTCGGTGCCGGATATTTTGACGATTTGACTACTGTCATACAAGGAGGTAACTCTTCGGTAACGGCGTTAACCGGTTCGACGGAAGAGCGACAGTTTTCTACCCCGGCGGGCGACCACTAATTCGAGCGGTTGTACTTCCATTTTTCGCCTCGCCACGGGTTAGTTGCGTAGCAATCTCGTCAAGATGTCTTCATAGGTTGTCGATAGCCGATCCAGATCAGTGACAGAAATACACTCGTTGGTTTTGTGAATAGTGGCGTTAAGTGGGCCGAATTCGATTACTTCAGCACCGATTGGTGCAATGAATCGCCCGTCGGAGGTGCCGCCACCCGTAGAGGTTTGCGGTTCGATCTCTAAGACCTGTCTAATCGCCCCAGAGACCGCGTCAAGCAGTGCGCCGCGTGGAGTAAGAAATGCGTCCCCGGATAAGTGCCACTCAATTGTGTAATCGAGGTTATGCGCGTCCAGGATTAATTTCGTTCTACTCTTTAAGTTCTCAACCGTGTTTTCCGTACAGAAGCGAAAATTGAATTTTGCTTCGAGTAAGGCGGGAACGACGTTTTCTGCCCCTGTTCCCGATGTAATGTTCGAGATCTGGAAAGAAGTTGGTGGATAAAATTCGTTGCCATCGTCCCAGTGGTGATTACTCAAAGCAACCAGGGCAGGAGCCACTGCATGTATCGGATTGACACATCGATCGGGGTAGGCGACGTGACCCTCGATCCCACGTACTAGCAGTTGTCCATTGAGAGAGCCACGACGGCCGTTTCGGATAACATCCCCGAGGCAGGTATCGCTACTGGGCTCGCCCACCAGGCACCAAGTAATGCTTTGCCCTCGGACCTGAAGGTTCTCAATAACGCGGACAGTACCGTCAGTTGCGATGCCTTCTTCATCTGAAGTTAGTAGGAGGCTGATTGTTCCTTGATGAGACTTGTCGTGCTCGAGAAATCGCTCAATTGCCGTTACCATCGCGGCTAGGCTGCCTTTCATGTCAGCGGAACCTCGCGCATATAGGTGCCCATCAAGGATGATTGGCTCGAAGGGGTCGTTTCCCCAAGCTGCTAGGTCGCCAACGGGGACAACATCTGTGTGGCCAGCAAAGGTAAATACTGGATCAGCGGTACCTCGGTGCGCCCATAAATTTGCTACCGGTCCGAACGGCAAGAATTCCACGGTAAAACCTAGGGGTGTTAAGCGATCGGCTATGATATCCAGACAGCCTGCGTCATTCGGAGTGACTGACTCGCGTTTTAGTAATTCGATCGCTAGCGAGAGCGTAGCCGAATTCATGTGTTGTGGACGACTTTCGATTTTGAATCGGCGGAAGCGAGACGCTTCCTTGCGATATGTGCGAATGGCGTTTGGATTTCGCAGCCGACAAAAAAACGCCCAAGATTGAGGGCGGCGACGCCAGTTGTGGCGGATCCAGCGAAAGGATCAAATACCCGGTCCCCGCGAGATGTGCTCGCACGTAAGCATTGCTCTATCAACGCAACTGGTTTTTGTGTCGGGTGTTTCCCGTGTCGTTTCTCGTCGTTCCCCGGGGCGGAGATACGCCATACATTTTTCATCTGGCGGTTGCCGTTAATTTTTTTCATTTCCTTGTAATTAAAAGTGTACTTGTCGCGGCTACCCTTTTTTGCCTTGGTTGCCCACAATAGCATTTCGGTCGCATGCGTGAAGCATCGGCATCCCAGGTTAGGAGGCGGGTTCGGTTTTTCCCATACGATATCGTTTAACAAGCGATACCCAATCTGCCGCAGCGCCATGCCAACACTGAAATAAACGTGCTGGGTACCACTCACCCAGATGGTTCCTGCGGGCGTTAATAATCGATAGCACTCCATGAGCCATTCAAGATTAAATGCGTGATCTTCATCTACCCCCTGGCTGCGGTCCCATTTCCCTTTGTTGACCGCCATGCGACGACCCGCAACACACGTTGTGCCGTCATTAGAGAGAAAGTAAGGTGGATCGGTCCAAATACAATCGAAAGACGCATCGGGCAAACTTGCCATCAGCGCTAACTTATCGCCCCGGTACAACGATGAGTTGCCATCATTCGAACGCCAGATTTCTTTTGGAGTTTTTTGTCGAGCCATTGGGTAGAGTTTTTCTCGCTTAATCGAGTTGTTCGTCGGGTGAGATAGCATCGATGCTCAGTGCATGGATATCTGTTTTCATCAATGCGCCAACGGCGTCATAAACTAGTCGATGACGTTTGATCAAACTCAGTCCTTGGAATTCAGACGCCACCACTCTCACATGGAAATGCCCCATTCCGCTTCGTGCACCTGCGTGTCCTACATGCAGGTGACTCTTGTCGGTTACTTCAATAAAGTTAACGTTCAGTGCCGCACTAAGCGCTTCACGGATCTGTTCAGTTCGGAGCATGAGAGGCCTACCTGCACTCATGGCACGACTTGAATAAAGGGTTTGACGTTCAGGCTTCCAATCACCCCCTCTTTGGTGTACGGATCTTCGTTGATCCAATGTTCAGCCTCTTCTCGGGATTGGAATTCGGCTACAATAAGGCCACCAGCGAACCCGGCGGCAGCGGGTTCACTGCTGTCGATGGCGGGAAACGGGCCACCGACCACCAGACGTCCTGTTGCAACAAGCTCGTGGACCCGAGCGAGGTGTGCCGCCCGTGCAGATTTTCTTAATGCTAGGCTATTTTCTACATCGTCCCAAATAATTGCATATAACATTGGTAGATACTCGTGTTCGGTTACGGTCAACTGCCCAAATTTATGCAGCAGCATCTTTAGCCTACCGGAACTAGCTTGAAATCGGCAAGCAAGGCTAGTCAAAAGCTCGGATTCCCGACTAGCTACCGAGCACTGCATTGTTTCGAGTGTTTTAAAGTTATTTGCATACCGCTGGTGTCGGTGAGCCGGTCGTCAGGGTCGTTTAGCCGACTCAGATAGGTACATTATATATTTTTGACGCTGTGTCGATATCGAGTTCGTCGTTTATGTCGCGAATGATTTTCTCGCTATTCGAGGGTCACAGTCGTCCACCTGATTGTAACCAGGATGTGGTGGGTCGGTTTTCTGGTCTCCAATGGCTCTCGCTCTTTGATTTAGTGAGCTTGGGCTGGGATAATGTTGGCACCGAAGCTCATGCAAAAGGAACGAACTTTAATCTCACATAATTTTCCTACCGCTACTGATTCAAAGCCAGCGGCGACTGCCACGTTGATATGTCGTGCTGTCAGGCTATGTCAATACGTAGATGTGCTTGCCAACATCAGTTTTGGGCGACCTTCAAACAAACCTCGATTGAGCGAAAACAATTGAGTGTGATGGCTAAAAATCGAGTGCTTTCCGGTATGCGTCCGACGGGGCAACTGCACTTAGGACACTATCATGGCGTGCTTAAGAATTGGATAGCACTGCAACACGAATACGAGTGCTTTTTCTTTATTGCTGACTGGCATGCGCTCACGACAGGGTACGAAGATACGTCCAGTCTGAACGCCCACGTATTTGACATAGTTGTCGATTGGTTATCTGTCGGGATTAACCCTGGCACGACGACAATTTTTGTTCAATCTAGAGTCCCCGAGCATGCTGAATTACATCTTCTGCTTTCGATGTTAACGCCTATTAGTTGGCTAGAGCGTGTGCCGAGTTTTAAAGATCAACAGGAGAAACTTAAGGAAAAGGATCTATCCACTTATGGTTTTCTAGGTTATCCATTGCTGCAAGCGGCGGATATCCTAGTATATCGAGCAGGTTTTGTGCCCGTTGGTGAGGATCAGGTAGCGCATATAGAAATGGCCCGCGAGGTCGCACGTCGTTTTAATTACCTGTACGGTCGGGAACCTGGTTTTGAGGAGAAGGCTGAACAGGCGGCAAAAAAGATGGGTAAGCGGAACGCCAAGCTATATTTTGATATTCAGCGCAGCTACCGGGAAGATGGAGATATCGAAGCATTGGAGAAAGGACGCGCTTTTCTTGAGTCACAACAAAACATCTCCCTAGGGGATCGGGAGCGATTATTGGGTTACCTTGATGGTGGGGGCAAGGAAATTCTCCCGGAACCGCAAGCGTTACTAACTACCGAATCAAAAATGCCCGGTCTAGATGGGGATAAGATGTCTAAGTCGTACACCAACACGATCAGTTTGCGCGAACAACCCGAATCTGTTGAGCAGAAATTACGCACGATGCCAACTGATCCAGCACGGGTGCGTAGGTCCGACCCCGGCGATCCGGCGAGCTGTCCGGTGTGGAATTTTCACGAAGTATATTCGGATCAAGATGTGAAAACTTGGGTACAGGAGGGGTGCCGTAGTGCTTCGATT
>DPMX01000159.1:5271-9165 GCA_003540955.1 Gammaproteobacteria bacterium | reverse complement strand
CAGCAAAACTAGCATCAGGCGCATCCGCCCTGCCAGCCGCAGCATCGTCCACTGTGACGACAGAATTTATTGAGGGTCCTCGTTGGTCGTATGCGGAAATACGTTCGCGATAGGCGTCAACAAGACCGCGTGCGGTAACTTGACCTGCCTTCATCGCAGCGTGTGTGTCGCCGATTGTCGCCTCGACTAGAGGGTAGTTTAAATTTCGTTTTTTCTCTGACACCACCATACTCCTACCTTATATTAGAGCGTATAAAACTACATCGGACCGTCAATCTAAACGCTGTAGCATTTTAAGTCAGATCACGAACTTAAGACATGACACCGAATATCGATTAAATCATCGTGTAGCCGCCATCCACATTCCAAGCCTGACCATTGATATAGCTTGATTCATCTGAGCCAAGAAAAACCGCGAGGTTAGCGACTTCTTCGGGTTGAATCCATCGCTTAATAGGCACTGTGTTCTTAAGATTTGACTGCAAAGTCTCGAGTGAGACTCCGGCGGCATCCGAATGCTGCGCCATAAAACTATCTGCAAGATCGGTTTCGACGACCCATGGACAAATCGCATTTGTCAGAATGTTGTAGGGTGCCAGCTCGAGAGCAAGGCAACGCGTTATACCAACCATTGCATGCTTCGACGCGTTGTAGGCACTTTGGTTGCGTGAACCCCACTTCCCCGCAGTAGAGGCCATATTGATGATGCGCCCAGCCTTACGCTCGATCATTTTAGGCAAAGCTGCCTGCGTCACATGAAATACGCTGTACACATTGACTTCTAGAACGTTTTTAAAATCCTCAAACGAGTAGTCGAGAAAACTCGCCGCCATATGAATGCCGGCGTTATTGACCAGAATGTCGATCTGGCCATCGCCCTCGATCTCTGCAATCATTGCGTCGACTGGCGCCCGATGGGATACGTCACAAGCATGTGAGCTAACCTTTACATCGTAACTTTCGCGAAGCGCGCTCGCCGTCTGTTCCAATCGCACAGGATCGCGTGCATTTAATGCAATATTGGCGCCTTCCATAGCAAAAGACTCGGCAATACTATATCCAATGCCCCGACTCGCTCCTGTAATCAAAGCAGTTTTACCCTTTAGTCTGTCGACCATCGCTTCCATCCTCTAAACTGTGAAATATATTGCGACAACATGGTATCAATCTAAGGTCTCTCAGTAACCAAGTGAAACGCACCATACTTGTCAAAAACGCGCGTACTTTTTTCTCGTCGTCCCCTAGGATAATGTCATGCTAGAAGAAGATCGAATTATCTCCATCGAAAGCAAAATCGCTTTCCACGAAGATCTGGTTCAGACCCTTAACAATACCGTATATAACCAACAGAAACGGATCTCAGACCTTGAGAATCAATTGCAAACCCTCTTGCAACGAATTGTCAATCTTGACCAACCATCGAATAACCCAACAGAACATCCGGAGCAGCCGCCGCACTATTAATCATGTTACCTTTGCTAATAGTTTAACGGGGGGAGGCAATGAGACCAGGACCATTCCAGTATAGTAAACCTGAGACGCTTGAACAGGCACTGCAAGCAATCCTAAATGGAGCGGTACCGCTTGCCGGCGGGCAAAGTCTGATCCAAGCTATGCGTTTACGAAGCGCGGAACCGACTTCCATTGTAGATATCAATGCCGTTGCGGATCTTAGTAGTGAGATCGAATGTGAGCATGAAGTGGTCAAGATCGGCGCGCTAGCAACACATCGCCAGTTGGCAGAACACCCTACGATTCAACGCGAATTCCCGTGGTTGGCAAAAGCGGCGACTGAAATCGGCGACGTGCAGATCCGCAATCGCGGTACAGTTCTCGGAAACATCTGCTGGGCTGATCCGCGAGCGAACATGGCCATCGCGTTACTAGCCTGCGACGCGATCATCCATGCGACCTCGACTACCCAAAATGGCAGCCTCGAACAAATACCCATCAGCGATTTTTTCACTGGATTTAGAAGTAACATACTTGGAGCGCAGCTCGCGATTTCAATAGAACTCGAGCGTAGACCCGACACAATAGGTAGCTACATTGAATTTTCACGTCAACGTCAGGACCTCGCCCTTTGTAATGTTTGCGTTGTACACCGCAATAGAACCACAGCGATAGCGGTCGGGGGTATTGCACAGCAACCTATCCGACTAACGCAACTCGAACTGCTGCTTCGCAAGCAAGGTTTGTCGAAAAAGCTTTTGGCAACACAGATCAGAGAAGCTATAGAGGGATCTCACTTCGAAGCAATCAACGATCAATTCGGCAGTTCGGCTTTTAAGCAACAACTCGCAGCAACATTGATACAACGCGCAATCGCAAAATGTATCGACGGAGGTGACCATGCCTGAAAATAATAAAACCGAAGGCGGGTGCAGTAGTTGGCCTATCCAAATTTTAGTTAATGGATCCATGGTTGCCAAGGAAGTTGAACCACGAGTATTACTCATAGATTTTTTGCGCACAGAAGCGTTACTCACAGGCCCCCGTATTGGTTGCGAGGAAGGCGCTTGCGGCGCTTGCACGGTAGAACTAAACGGCCGCTCAATCAAAGCTTGTTTGACCCTGGCGGTGCAGGCAGACGGCGGATCTGTTACGACAATCGAAGGCGTCGCCGAAAAAGATACTTTGTCAAAACTACAAAAGGCCTTCGTAGATTGCCATGCCGTCCAATGTGGATATTGCACCTCCGGAATGATCATGAGTGCCCGTGCATTCCTCGATACAGTCGGTACCGGTGAATTTAGTGATGATGATATTCGTCATGCGTTAAGTGGAAACTACTGCCGCTGCACCGGATACAACAGTATCATACAAGCAGTGAAGGTTGCCGCCGGTAAAGAAAAAGCTCCTGGGCATCTCCACGCAGATACTATCCCTGATGGTAAGTGGATTGGACAGTCAATCGTACGCCGCGAAGACAACCGGCTAGTGCGTGGCGGCGGTCGGTACACCGATAACTACGGAGGTGCCGCAGATCTCCACCTAACCATCGCGCGTAGCCAACGAGCCCATGCGAAAATAAAATCAATCGATACAACGGCTGCCAAGGCAGCACCTGGCGTTTCACTCGTCCTGACCGGTAAAGAGACGTTAGAGCATTGGCAACCCATCTCACCAACGATGGATATGCTCGATCTGAAACTTCCTCGGAAACACGCAATTGCAGTCGACAAGGTCGTCTACTATGGTGAACCCGTTGCAATCGTCGTCGCCACCAGCCCATACCTTGCTGAGGACGCAGCAAAGCTAGTTGTCGTTGACTACGAAGAACTGCCTGCAAACACAGATAGCCGCGCGGCCGTGGGGATCACCGCGGGCGACAATGCATTGCTCTACCCCGAATGGGAAAGCAATATTCAGTTCGAGTCGCCTTTTGAACTTGGGGACGTGGATGCTGCGTTTGCTGCCGCAGATCTTGTCGTAGATGAAGAAATCATCTCACATCGCGTTGGCGCGATGCCGATGGAAACCCGCATGGTACATGCAGATTTTAACCGCGCGGAGCAGAAACTTACGATACGTGCATCAACACAAGTGCCACATCAAATGCGGATGTACATGAGCCAGGTCTTTGGTATCCCGGAGACGCACATCCAAGTCATTGTTGGCGACGTCGGTGGTGGCTTTGGCTCCAAGCTTAGCGTTGATACAGAGCTAATCCCAGCTCTCGCGACAATTCTACTTGGACGCCCCGTAAAATGGTTTGAGTCGCGCTCTGAATGGATGTTCGCCGGGCCCGCGGCACGCGATTATAAAGTACGCTCCCGTGCCGCCTTTGACAGCCAAGGACAGCTACTCGCTTGTGAAACAGACGTACTAGCTGACATGGGTTGCGACGGCGCCGAGCGCGCCGCTGGCCTTGGGATGCCGTTGAACGGCGGG
>DPMX01000159.1:0-4956 GCA_003540955.1 Gammaproteobacteria bacterium | reverse complement strand
TCGTATATGCCTGGTGCCTACCTGGTCGACACCTATCGATCACGCGTTCGCTGCGTTGTTACGAACAAGCCTCCGTACAACGCGTATCGCGGGTATGGTAAAGATTTGGCCAACATCATGATGGAGCGGGTCCTAGACCAAGCCGCTGATCGTCTCGAGATCGATCCGATTGAAATTAGACGTAAAAATTTACTCACCAGCTACCCCCATCAATTGGCTACAGGACCGATAATCGAAAACGGTAGTTTACGCGAGTCGCTCGATAAAATTATTGATGCCATAAATCTCCGAGAACTTCGTCGCGAGCAAGCTCGCGCTTTACAAGCAGGTCGATATCTAGGAATCTGTGTGGTCCCCTACATTGAGCCAGCAGGAGCGGCTTTCCCCGGCAGTGCATTCCAAAACTATGAGTCTGTCACGTTACGCATAGCCGCCGACGGTTCAGTCTTGTTAATGACTGGTATCCAGAATATCGGACAGGGAATCGAGACGGCCTATGCCCAGGTTACGGCGGAACTAATTGGTTGTTGTATGAAAGACGTATCCGTTGTGTGGGGCGATACCACTGCAATTCCTTTCGGGTCTGGAACCTTTTCTAGCCGCGGCGCGATGTTTGCGGCCGGCGCGATCGTCGATGCGGCTGAAAAAATAAAAACCCGACTCTTATTGGGTGCCTCGGTATTGCTTGGATGTACCAATGAAGAACTAGAAATCAATAATTCCGTTATCAAGAGCGATAAAACTGGTGCAAATTGCACGCTCTCAGAGTTAGCGCACGCTTGCTATGTCCAACCCGGTGCAGAGATTATCCTCGCAGACGCGGACGCACCCTTGCTGGAAGCACACGGCACCTATCGACATCCCCAAGTTAGCTGGAAATTTGACGAAATGGGCCGCGCTCAATTCTACCCATCACACGCCGGAGGAGCTGCCGCAGCAATGGTCGAAGTGGACCCAGAGACAGGAAGGGTTGACGTACTAAAAATTTGGATGGTCAGCGATCACGGTGTAATCCTGAATCCTTTGATTCTTAGAGGTCAAACTATCGGTGGGGTCGTACAACAAATCGGGGCGACGATCTACGAAAGCTTTGAGTACGACCCGGATGGAATCCCGTACGCGAAAACAATGAAAGATTACGGAATGCCGACAGTGTGGGCTGCGCCGGAGATCCATCTTGAGCATTTGGTAACTAAATCACCTGCGACTCGGGTCGGCGCAAAAGGAGGTGGAGAGGACGGTTGTATTGCAACCACAACAGTGCTAATGGGCGCAGTCGAGGATGCGTTGCGACCTTTCGGCGTCAAGGTGATGAACGGGCAGCTCACGCCAGATCGGATCCGCAGCCTAATCGCAGATTAAGTTCAATATCAACACGGCTGGTTCCACGCGTTACAGGATACCCTACCTGTTGAATCGTGTTCTGGCTACCGACGGCCGCCGCGGCGCCCACCTCCACGCGTATTGGACTTCTCCTGCGCCATATTAACGCGCAACGCCCTTCCGGCTAGATCTACCCCATTTTTTTCCAAAGCCGTTTCTGCAGCCTGTTGTGTTGCAAACGTTATGAACGCGAATCCCTTCGAACGCCCAGTCTCACGATCCATGATCAATGCTAGTTCCTCGATCTCACCATAAGGTGCAAACAACCCTCGCAGCTGATCCTCGTCAACTGAATAAGGGAAATTTCCTACGTACAATTTATTTTGTTGCATGACAACTCCAGGTTCGTTGTGTATTTCAGTAAATCTCTAAACTCGCCGTCACCGCTCAATCCTAGCCCAAGGGATCGCCGCACGTTATTTCCCTCCACTAATAAGTAGCGGAAGGGCTCGCAAGGAGAAGATTCAAATTCGCTGGTTTGCAACTGAGAGAATCGGGAGCGGATAGATGAGGACAGTATAGACGAAGGTTTGCAAACGCGCGACAAATAACGAGCAATGCTGTACCAAATTTTGACGTCTCCAAGATCGACCTCCGTGATGCCCTACGCATAGCCAGATGTGCACTGCAACACGAGACATTTGTGGATGAAACCTTCCGACAACGCTCGACTCGGGTAAAACAACACCGACAGAACACCTGTTGCGCTCAGCCTAAAAGCTGTAGTAGATAATGTCTCCAAGTTTCATGGTAATTGTTCAATTTGGGTTATTTTCCCCGTATTCGGTCGTACACTATGCCTTAGTTCTGCCCAACTGGGACGAACCTGATAAGTATCAGAGCGAAAAACATAATAGCCACCCAATCCCAATAGATATAAAACTTTAAGAGGTCCATCATGGCAACACTTCTATACATTGAAGCATCACCACGAAAACAACGTTCACATTCGATCACCGTCGCCAACGCGTTCCTAGACGCGTATAGATCGAGACACCCAAATGACCAGATAGACTTGCTAGACCTATGGAGTGAGACTCTACCGGCATTCGACGGCGATATGATTAATGCAAAATACGCCGTCATGCATGGCGAAGATCCGTCTCCAGAAGAACAAACGGCGTGGGCGCAGGTGGGAACTATCTGTAAGCGCTTCACTGAAGCCGACAAGTATCTGTTCAGTGTTCCGATGTGGAATTTCAGTATTCCCTATGTTTTGAAACATTACATCGATGTCATAACGCAACCGGGGTATTCGTGGAGTTTTGATCCAGAAGTTGGCTATAGTGGACTCGTGACCGGACCGGTTGCCACGATTTATTCTAGCGGAGGCGCCTACCATGAAGGCAGTGGTGCTGAAGCATTCGACCAACAAAAACCATATTTCGAAGGATGGCTCGGCTTCGTCGGCCTCAGTATCGTATCTCAAATCACTGTCGGACCAACGCTTAGTCCTCCTGATGAAGTTGACAAAGTGTTGGAAAATGCTATCGAGGACGCAAAAAATTTAGGTTCTACTTTTTAACCCAAGCATGTGTAGACAAGGGAACAACAAGGCTTACGGTTCAGCCTTGATTGTTCTCTTGCCTTCCTTCAACTAGCGGTATGCGAATCGCGCGACGACACACACCCTCCTGTTAACTTTTTCGCTCGTCTACTTCCTTGATAACCTCTTCGGCGACACTCGAGGGGCAAGCTGAATAATGGGAAAATTCCATCGAGAATTGGCCCCGGCCAGAGGTCATCGTCCGTAGGTCTCCGATGTAACCAAACATTTCACTCAAAGGCACATCAGCCTTTACTCGTACTCCTGATACCCCCGGCTCCTGGTCTTTTATCATGCCCCGTCGCCGATTGAGGTCACCGATAACGTCTCCAACATGGTCGTCAGGTGTAAACACGTCTACGTTCATAATAGGCTCCAGCAATTGCGGGCCCGCTTTTGGGATCGTCTGTCGATAGGCCGCCCGAGCTGCAGTCTCGAAGGCAATCGCAGAGGAGTCGACTGCATGAAAACCACCGTCAACTAGCGTAACTTTAAAATCTAGGCAGGGGAATCCGGCAAGTACACCGCCATCGATACTGTTCACAAAACCCTTTTCTACAGCAGGCCAAAACTCCCTAGGAACGTTGCCACCGGTCACGGTAGATTCGAACTGAAATCCGCTACCGACTTCACCAGGCTCAAGAACGAAATCTATCTTTGCAAATTGGCCGGAACCGCCTGTCTGTTTTTTATGTATGTAGCTATCTTCGACACGTTTAGTGATTGTTTCCCGATAGGCAACCTGCGGCTTACCTACGTCCACTTCGCAGCCGTGGGTCCGCTTGAGTATGTCGACCTTAATATCTAGGTGCAGCTCACCCATTCCTTTAATAATTGTCTCACCGCTATCGATATCGGTCTCGACGGAAAACGACGGATCTTCTTGGATCATTTTTCCAAGCGCGATACCCATTTTTTCTGCACCAGCCTTGTCCTTTGGCATAATCGCAACCGAAATAACCGGATCTGGAAATACCATTGGCTCTAAGGTCGCCGGATTTTTTACGTCACACAGTGTATGTCCAGTTTGGACGTTCTTCATACCCAGCACAGCAACGATGTCACCAGCTTGTGCATTATCAACATCTTCTCGGGAATCAGCATGCATCTCTACTATTCGGCCAATCCGTTCAGTTTTTCCGGTAAAGGTATTGAGTACAGTAGTTCCCTTTTCAACCTTCCCCGAATAAATCCTAATGAAGGTTAAGGCTCCATACCGATCATCCATGATTTTGAACGCAAGCGCGCGGAAGGGCTTGTCGACGTCGACTATCGCGACACTCCCAGTTTCGTTACCCTCCAGGTCGATTTCGGGCTGTGGTTTTACCTCCATCGGATTTGGCAAATAATCGACGACAGCATCAAGTATTAGTTGTACGCCTTTGTTTTTGAACGAAGACCCGCAGTAGGTCGGAAAAAACGAAAGATTGATCGTACCGACTCGGATGCAACGCTTGAGTGTCTCGATATCAGGTTCCTCACCGTCTAGATATTTTCCCATCACATCGTCGTCTTGTTCGATCGCCAATTCGATCAACTGCTCGCGATAGTTTTCAACATCGTCGACCATATCTGCCGGTACGTCTTGTTCGGTGTAGTTCATGGGATCACCGGAATCGTCCCACACCCACGCCCTGCGTGTAAGGAGATCGACGACGCCGACAAACTGGTCTTCAATCCCAATCGGTAATGTCATCACTAACGGATTAGCGCCAAGAACGTCTTTGACCTGCTTCACGACCCTATAAAAGTCTGCGCCCGTCCGGTCGAGTTTATTGACGTAGATGATACGGGCCACTTCTGAATCGTTGGCGTACCGCCAGTTCGTTTCCGATTGGGGCTCAACACCGCCTGAACCGCAGAAAACGCCGACCCCACCATCCAAAACCTTTAGCGACCGATAAACCTCGATGGTGAAATCAACGTGGCCCGGCGTATCAATAATATTGAGTTGATGCTCTTTCCAAAAACAGGTCGTAGCTGCCGACTGAATCGTGATACCACGCTCTTGTTCCTGTTCCATAAAA
>DPMX01000356.1 GCA_003540955.1 Gammaproteobacteria bacterium | reverse complement strand
TCGGCAAGGCTCGCGTAGCTTCCACCGTAATAGAGAAGCGGTTTTTTCGCTGTAAGGTCCGGGTCGGTGACGATCGCAATGACCTCGCCGACAACGATTTTATGGTCCCCGCCATCGTGCACCGCGTTGACTCGACAGTCGATGCTCATGAGGGCTCCGTCTAGTTGCGGCGCGTTCGTCGCTCCAGTTCGGTATGGGATATCCTCGAATTTGTTGTTTCCCTTTTTGGCAAACCGGTTTGATAGTTCTTGTTGCCCCGCAGCAAGAACATTGATGCAAAAGGTGCCGCTACTCAACAGCGGTGCGAGAGTGTCAGAGCTGATATCGACATTAACGATGTACAGCGGCGGATCTAACGACAGCGAGGTGACGGCATTCATTGTGAGCCCAAAGGGTTCGCCGTCTGGATCGCTTGTCGTGACTATAGATACGCCGGTCGCCCAACGACCAGAAGCCTTGCGAAAGCTATCGGTCGAAATTTTTGTCGCCATAGGTGTTTGCTACTCTGACTTAGGCTGGCGGATTCTAGCGACCTAATCGGTCGAAATAAAGGGAGCAGTCGTCTGGGTATTGGAAGCCGCGTGGAACATAAAGGTTAATCCACCCCCGTTCTAACTAGATGTCAAACCGTTTCCAGACTAAGTTGCGGTTTTCAAGTTTTCTCCGAATCAGATAAATAATGACGGGCCTGTGGCTAGTTTTGCTCCAAAGGCGTTGAAATTTTCTTGATTTGAATTTTTCCTCGATTGTCAATTTGTTGCGTTGCGATAATGGCGGTACCGTTTGGGTCGTGTTTAATCGATTTTACGCCGCTTTTCAGCAAATCCCTATAAAGTGGAGGGTCTGAGCTCCCTCAGACCACTGCCCTTTGCGGGGGGAGACCAATTGGTAAAAAAACGACTAATGATGGATCCCACAAATTATCTCGGCAATTCGGCACTTGTGGTTCATCATCGTCGTAAAATTACCACAAAAGAGTTGTTTACGTTTCTTTCTCATCGTGGCAGAATAGTCGCGCAAAGAGGATCTAACAGAAAGTGATACCAGAAATATACGAAATGGGGGCATTGGGGACTTGACTGCTAGTATAGAACATTCACGAACGGGGCAGCGCATAGCTAATTGGATATTAGACCATAGGGCATTAACATTCTTTTTCATCCTTGTTCCGACCATCGCGTTAGCGTTGGCTCTACCGACCATTGAAGTTTATTCGAGATTCGCAGATCTCCTGCCGGCGAAACACGACTACATCAAAAACTATAACCGAATGAAGCAAACGTTCGGTGGCGCAAACGTCGTAACCATGTCGCTAGAAGTCGTCGGGGAAGAAGAAGATCTTTTTACCTTGGAAACGCTAGGCAAGGTGAAGATGCTGACCGAAGAGGTTGACAAAATAGGTGGGGTAAACCACTACCAAGTCGCGAGTATTGCGCACCCGAAAATCCGTCGTATTCGAACGACCGCTGGCGGGTTGATTAAATCAGAGTCAGTGTTGCCGCAGGTATTACCTACCGACGCAGCAGGATTGAAGAAGCTTCGGGAAGAATCATTCAACAACGACATCGTATATGGCACGTATATTTCTGCTGATGGTACTGCAGCACTAATACTTGCTGGCTTTGACGAAGAACGTTTGGATTACAACGATATCTTTACTCGTCTACAAGCGCTCAAGGAGGAGGTCGAGGCTGACGGCAAGACAAAGCTGTACGTCGCGGGCGAGCCGATGCTCAAAGGATGGATCTACCACCATTCAGCGGAACTTAAACTTATTTTTTCTGTGACACTCCTGATTGTTGGCATTCTACTATTCCTCCATTTCCGCACTCTGGCCGGTGTCCTCATACCGATGATCGGAACGGGCACTGCGGCGGTATGGGGACTAGGGTTGGTCGGATGGCTAGGCTATAACCTCGACCCGTTAATCCTAGTGGTCCCAATCTTGATATCTGCACGTACAGCAAGTCACTGTGTCCAGATGATGGAGCGATACCACGACGAGATACGGAAAGGTGAAACAAGAGATTCGGCTGTTCGAACTAGTATGGGCGAACTACTTGTGCCCGCATCAATTGCTATTTTTACGGATGCGGCAGGGCTTCTGGTGCTCGCTGTATCTTCCATTCCGATCATAGCTAAGCTTGGCATATTTTGTAGCTTCTGGTCACTTAGCAATCTTGTTACTGTGACGATCTTGGTGCCGCTAATTTTATCTATAACGCCCGTGCCGAATATCAGTAAAGGCGCTGGATCTGAAGGCCATAAGAGCATGTACGCGGGCATAATGTCGAGATGGGCAACCTTCCTGGTCTCGCCAAAGGCATCGTTACCGGTGTTTGGATTTGCCGGTATTATCATCGTAGTCGCACTTACTTATGCGAAGGACGCCGTAGTCGGCGAGAACAAACCAGGCTCTCCGATACTGTTTCAAGAGTCTGAGTACAACATCGCAGCGTCGCGGATAGCAGGAAAATTCGCTGGCGCAAATCAACTCAGTATTTATTTTGAAGCCGAAGAAGCGCATAAGATGAAAGATCCGGTGGTGGTCGATGTGATGCAGCGTTTTGGGCGGCATATGGCGGATGTCATCAATTACGGGGGAACGCGTGATATACCGCAACTTGTCCGTTCAATTAACCGCTTGTACCACTATGACGACCCAAGATGGTCTTTAGTTCCGAACACGCAAAGGGATGTCGGAAACACACTGTTCATGTATGAAGCTGGTGCTGCGATACCAGGGGTCATCACGGAGTACATGGACCTTGAAGGACGGGTTGCAAACTTTGTGGTGTTCTTCAAGGACGCGACTGGGGTAACGGTCCACGCGGCCATTGCGGCAGCCGAAGAGTTCTTGGAAGCAAACCCACTGGACGGTGTAACACCACAGTACGCCGGCGGGATTATTGGTACAACTGCGGCTGGTAATCAGGAAGTTGAGCGTTCGGAGCTGATTCAGACAATATTAATTATGATCGTCGTCATGACTTCTGTGGCGCTGACATACCGTTCTATCACGGCGGCTCTTCTGGTGTTCGTTGTGTTATCGATGGCCGTATTGATTAATCGTGCCTACATGGCATTCCGAGATATCGGCCTGAACATCAACACCTTACCGGTAACCGCTGTTGGCATCGGCATTGGCGTTGATTACGCCATTTATATGCTAGACCGTATTCGCGAAGAGGTCCGACACAGGAGCATAAACGAAGCCGTACACGAAGCGTTGTCAACTACAGGTGCGGCTGTGTTGTTCACAGCGGTAACTGTGGTCGCTGGTATTATTTATTGGATTCCTGGATCGTCACTCCGGTTTAACAGCGAAATGGCTATGCTGCTGTCTCTGTTAATGATCAGTAACATGATCGGCGCGGTAACGTTGCTACCGTTGCTAGTGAAGGTCTTTAAACCAAGTTTTGTTATGAAATCTCACCTTGACGATGCGGAAGGTAGCGACACGGTGGGAAATAGTGCAACTGCACCACAATCGGCAAGTAGTTAGCCGAATCAATAGGGGGGAACTAATGAGAGATAACCCAAGCTCTACTAAAGCGTTGTCATGGACGCTAGGGGCGTTAGTGCTGGCAATCGCAATCGTGATGCCTGCTCAAGCGCGTATTTCGGTCTCTGGTCTCGGTGGCGACATCGAAATTGAAGGCTTTTTATCATCGGAAGCACGCGCCAATGTCGGTAGCGGACGGACCTATCTAACGCAATGGATCCAGCGCCTCCAGATCGAGGTAAATCTCGGTTACACGGATGTGGGAATGTTCGACGAATTGAGCTTCACGGCAATCGTGCGACCGGAGTTTGACGTAGCCTACTACAACGGATTAGGCGGCGGCATAACCCGTGAGGGCGGTGCTAACTCCTACTTCTCGACCGGTAATTTCAACCACTTTAACGACTCAGTCGGCTATGGTGGATTTGACGGCGCCTTTTTAGGTGTGGCCGGAGAGGACTTCTTGTCGACCGGTGGTATCAGCAAGCTGGTTACCCACGGATTTCAGAATCCGGAGTGGTTGCAGAACAACTTCGAAGTAATCGCTGCAAGAACAGGTACCGTCGGTGGCAACTTCAGTGAAGGTAACGGCGTCGCATCTGGTTTCCCCATTTTCGCAACCACCGGCCAGCAGGAGTTAAATTGCCGACGTTGTCAAAACGTTGACAACTCTCACCTTGAGGTCGCGATGAATAACACTGACTCGAGCGGAGAACTTTATCCTTTCCGTGAGTTGTACATGGACGGAATCATCGGTGACTTCTGGATCCGTCTCGGGAAGCAACAAATTGTCTGGGGAAAGACTGACTTCTTTCGACTTCAGGACCAATTGAACCCGGTCGACTTTGGTCAGCACTTCTTCTTCGACTCATTCGAGGACATACGTATCCCCCAATGGATGCTTTCTATCCAGTATAAAGCTGGCACCATCGGGCCATTAACGGATAACGCATTTCAATTTGTTTGGAACTTCGACGAGTACAAGGGAGTTGGCTTGGGTAACCCTTCTGGTGCATGGGCACATCCATTCTCGAAAATCCAAAGTACATTCGCCGGGTTTAACGAATACTTCTCTGTTGAACCTTGTATCGGCCCTGGATATCAACCAAGAGCTGGGACACTGGCGACAGGCGCCTTCGGTAACGGCGGCACGGTTGCCGGAGTCAACGCTGCAATTGCTGCTAACCCCGGCGTCCGTTGCGGCTTCGGCGGTCCAAATGACGACAGGAAGCCATCGGGTTTTGGTACTCTTGCCGGGCTAGCAGGTGGGTCTGCTCGTCCAGATTGGAGCATCAGCAACACCGAGCCTGCGGCACGTTGGGAGTTCCGATTCAAAGCCGTACGCATGGCGTTCACACACCATTATGGGTGGAACGACATCCCAGTCTTTGCGTTTGACGGTGTCTATGTAAACAACGCTGATATCGCGGCGGGTGACACCAGGGGAACGCAAGATACATTAATCTTTGACTTGGCTTCGATGATTACTAATGGCGACGGAAACATTCCGGTGACGTTAATGACGCCCCAGGATGCAATTAGTGCTGTCGCCCAGGGTGGTCGGAACGCTAACGCACGGGCAGCCGCTGCGGCCGCACAAGCACAAGACAATGCTGAATTGTTTTACCGTACCGGTCTCTTGCTAGGCGGTCCTACCTCGATAAGGTATAAGCAATCACATACCACGGGTATGGCTATCGACTACTTTGAGCCATGGTCTGGTCTCGTGTTTAGAATTGAGTCTTCGATAACCCTCGATCAACTCGTTAATAACACGCGTGAAGCGGACTGGCTCGACGAGAGCGATATAATGCAGTGGTCTATCGGTCTTGACCGCCCGACCTTCATTCCGTGGTTGAATAAGGACCGTACATTCTTCCTGTCAATGCAGCTATTTGACACTTGGTACCTTGACCACGAAGGCGATAAGAATTCGGGTTTCCTGGCTGACGAGCATAACTTCATATGGACATTCTTCTTCCTTGGTAACTACATGCGCGATACCCTTAAACCTGTGGGCTTCGTGGTTTGGGAAGAAATGGCTAATTCATGGACTGCAGGGTTAAACCTTGAATGGTTAATAGACAACCATTGGTCCGTTAAAGGCGGGTTCTATACCATCTGGGGTGGCGACAACAACTACACCCATAGCGCAGGGCCTTATACCTCATTTATCCGTGGTATGGGGGATAACGCAGGTGATTCAAGGGTTGGGACATTCGGTCTAAACAACAACTACCCGTATCAGAACTCACCATTAGGTGTAGCTCATGAAGGAATTGGCTCGCTACGCGATAATGACGAGCTTTTCTTACAGCTTAAGTACCAGTTCTAAGGTACAAAAACGGTGTAGCGGAATCTATCCGCATTACACTTACCCTCTCAAACGGGCCGCTTCGCGGCCCGTTTTTTCTTTACCCGGAGGGAAAAAATCTTGGCGGGCCTTAAAACAAATTGAGAGTAAGAGGTCTTTAGAACTTAATCTTAAGCAAGTTGTCTTTTATCAGGTTAGCCGCAAATAACAGGACAAGAAAAAGTATTTCCAAATCTTAAAAGGATCCCCCCATGCCCCGAATTGTTTTGAGCACCCGATTCATCATTCTGCCTACAGCTGCGTTTCTGTGTTCACTATTAACACTTGTAGCAATAGCAAAGACCGATAGTCTCGAAGAAGCGGCTACAAACGCGGTAAAAACCGCGGCAGAACTCCTCCAATCGGAAAATTATTACGACCGGATATTAGGGGCTGGTACATTGTCGGATATCGGCAACGAAACGGGGTTGGAGGTTCTGGAGGAGTTTGCTATTGGAAATGACATCGTTTACCAACGTTCTGCGATAGATACGCTAATTGGAGTGCGCCATCCTAACGGAATCGATTTAATTTACCGCCTAGCCGCAGATAACCAGATGTTTACCCAATTTTTAGTCCAATCGTTGGCAACCAACCCGCGGGACGACATGAGCGAATTCCTTCTCGCAATTCTCCAAGAAGGTCCTCCGGACGTACAACGTTATGCAATGCAAGCATTAGTGCATATGCGGGACTCACCTAACGCCATTGAGGTCGTGAAGTCGGTGGTTGATTCCTCAAACACCGACGGTACAACTAAGGCTTACGGGTATTATTTCCTAGCACGCCGCGGCCACGCAAACGAGATAGCGGAGCAGATGCTAAAACTTGCCGCTGCCGGGGATCTCTATCAGCGAGAAGTAATCGCAGTTGCACTAAAGTATCTGAAGACAGACCGTGCGTACGAGGCTTTAGCTATATTGCAAAAATCGGAAGATCCTCGGGTCTCGCTTGCTGCTCTTGCGAGTATTGCGGCGCAGGGGGAGAAGAAGTATGTGAATGAGCTAATCAACGTGATTGCAAGAGGTAAAGAGCTTAACGCGGAGGTAGGTGCCAGTGCAGTAAGGCGTCTTCCCCCAAAGCTTGCACATGAATTATCGATAGAATTATTCGCTTTAAAGATCCGTCCAATTCCGGGGGCGAGATTACTAGAGGCTTGGCGAGGCATCGAATGGGACCCATCGGAAATATATGAATGGGGTCTAGCGCACGATGATCCCGACGTTAGATTACAAACCCTTTGGCTAATTGGTGAGCGAAAAGAACGGAAGAAAATCGAGCTCTTAGCAACCTACCTCGATGACGCAAACCCTAGGATTCGTGGTATGGCGGCATGGGCTATCATTCGCATTGCGCCGGAGGCTTTTAAAATTGGAACAGAAGTATAAAATGCACTGAAAAAGAGGATAAGTTTCAGCAACCAGTCTTAATGACCCACTCGTCGCTTTGTTCGGGCGATATCAACACTTCCGGGACAGCACTTAAATCTACACAACATTGTTTTATGATAATTGTTCTACGTTTGCCTAATCTGTTGTTTCGCGATTAATAATGATATCTAGGCGTGAATGAGTTAGTGTTATCCGGATGACCTACGCCGGGAACCTCCACCGTAGCATGATTCAAGAATAGAACGGTAGGTAAAAATCTATCACTTACGTAGGCATAGACTATAGGAATTCGTCATGAGCAATAGTTTTTTAGATGCGATTCGACAGGGCTTTGGCTCGATTCTCATTCTTATG
>DPMX01000249.1:6003-6374 GCA_003540955.1 Gammaproteobacteria bacterium | reverse complement strand
TGATTGGAGCGGAGTGCAGCTTAGTGAAAGAGGCGCTTAAGGAATGCAATTACAATGTCTATGCGGCTTCGCGGCGTGTAAGAATTACTAGACTGGTTACGCGTTATCGGATGAAAAGGCACGGGATAGCCGTGCGGACCTAGGCGAGTGAGTGGGAGCTATCGCACCCATGGTGCACCTGGAGTTATACTATTAATCGTGAGTGAAACCCCTTCTTAGGGAGGGGCTCAGCCTCTCGGCAGTACGAGATTTAAAGAGGGAGCATGATGGACCAACAAACAAAGCTAGAGCTAGAAGCGGCGACATATAGACGTTTACGCGATCATTTGCGGCAACATACCGAAGTTCAGAACATAGATTTGATGAATCTC
>DPMX01000249.1:0-5710 GCA_003540955.1 Gammaproteobacteria bacterium | reverse complement strand
GAACATAGATTTGATGAATCTCGCCGATTTTTGTCGTAACTGTCTCTCGAAGTGGTATGCCGCAGAGGCCCGATCCAAAGGTCTCGAGTTA
Organism: Gammaproteobacteria bacterium; assembly: GCA_003540955.1. GTDB lineage: Bacteria > Pseudomonadota > Gammaproteobacteria > UBA11873. The sequence goes on along the minus strand of DPMX01000249.1, from coordinate 5,619 downwards.
GAGTACGAGGCTGCCAGAGAACTGGTGTACGGTATGCCCTATTCCGAGTGGAAGGATAAACACCAAGCACCAGTGTCCGCTGAGCAGCAGGCAGAATTCGCTGTTCGCGAGGCTCTGAAGAAAGAGGGCAATTAGTTGTTGAACAGGATAGTAACTTAAGGACTGCGGTATTTTGTCTAATTTCGTCGCCGTCTAGCGAAATCTAAACTCTGTTCTATCTATTCAAAGACATCGCCCGATCGATAGGTTCGAGCATGTCAAGTGCGAACAGTTCGAACCATATTTTCCAAGAATCTTTTTCATAGCGACATGGTCTCAGGTAATTTCCGTAACTGGATTCATATTTCAATCGTTCTCGTTAGTTTGGCTTCGAGCTTTCTTTCTGCGCTCGCGATTGGAGCGGAGTTTGATGAGGAAATCACCGTTGTTGCAACGACTCCCTTAGGGGGATTTGGAATTTCCGCAGATAAGCTAGCCTTTAACGTTCAAGTTGCCGACAGCGATAGCCTCGCGAAGGCGCAAAGCATCGACGTCGCTAGTTTTCTCGGCACTAAGCTCGCCAGCGTAAACATCAATTCAGCGCAAGGAAATCCGTTGCAGCCGGACGTTCAGTATCGCGGTTATACCGCATCTCCGCTGCTCGGGCTGCCTATGGGTATCGCGGTCTTCCAAAATGGCGCGCGTATTAACGAGCCACTGGGGGACGCAGTAAATTGGGATTTATTGCCTGAATCAGCTATCCATCACGTGTCGTTGGTCGGAGGGGCAAATCCATTGTATGGACTCAACACGCTCGGTGGGGCGTTAGCAATCGAAATGAAAGATGGTTTTAATGCCCAGGGCCATAATATTGAAGTGAACGGTGGGTCGTGGGGACGGCACGCCGTTAATGTTGAGAGTGGGGCAAGCGATGGTAGATTTGCTTACTACGCTAACCTTAGTTATTTTGATGAAACTGGTTGGCGTGATCTTTCAGGCTCTGAATCGACGAACTTATTTATAGCATTGGGTTGGCGTGGCCTTGCATCGAAGCTCGATTTCACCGGGCAATATGGCACTAGCGAGCTGACTGGAAACGGGGCCGCTCCGATTGGTCTTCTTGCGCTTGATCGTTCAGCCATCTTCACAGCACCAGACATTACAGAAAACGACATGCATATGTTTGGGGTGGATTTCGGTCACACATTCACTGATTCAATTAAGTTCGTCGGAAACGGTTTCTATCGAAACAATATTACTGAATCTTTTAACGGCGACGCATCCGAGTATCTGAACTGCGCGCTTGATAGCGGTAATTTTTTACTAGAGGAGCTGAGCGAAGATGCTCTTGAAGATATAGGGTTTACGGAGGCGGACTTATGCGTAAGAAATGTTTTTTCTGGTATTGCGGGTGATCCGGAGTCACTTGAGGACGCGTTAAACGTGATCGCCGGGGGCGACGTGTTTAACATCGATGATCTCACAAATAGTGTATCTGGCACAGGAGTGTTGGAGCACGAAGCAATCAACAATCAGAGTAAGCGGAAACAAAAAACATACGGCGTCGACGCGCAATTCACATTTGATAACGACCTACTGGGGTACAGAAATTACTTTGTCATGGGTTTTGCATACTTTGAGGGTATTGCTCAGTTCAATTCGGTGCTTGAGCTTTCGGAAATTAACCCAGCTCGTAGTACAGCGGGCCTTGGTCTTGGTAGTTTTATTGATGAAGTTGCGACCCGCGTCCGAATTGAGACAGGGACCTGGAGTACCTATTTCATGGATGCTCTTGATATCACGGATAAATTAACCCTTTCGGTTGGCGGTCGGTTTAATGGGACTCACTTATCCTTGCGCGACCGAAGCGGAGCACGGCCGGAATTGAATGGAGATCATAATTTCGACCGCTTTAACCCGTCGTTTGGATTGACCTATAACCACACCACCGCACTCAAATTTTATGGAGGATATAGCGAATCGTCACGCGCGCCGACTCCGATCGAACTTGTATGTAACGACAAAATATTTGAAGTCGCTCGCGCTGCTGCTATTGCTCGGGACGATGATCCCGATGACGTAAACTTTGAATGTCGCTTACCAAATGCATTTCTTGCAGATCCACCCCTCGACGAAGTAGTGGCAAAAAGTTGGGAATTTGGCGTCCGTGGCCGAGTCGGTGGATTACGGCATAATCTGGGTTTTTTTCGGACACGAAATGAAAACGATATCATCTTTCAAACGACCGGCCGTTCAACGGGACTGTTCGCGAATATCGATGCAACCCGTCGCCAGGGTGTAGAAGCAGTCTTCTCCGGTTATTTGGATAATCTTAACTGGTCATTGTCCTACAGCTTCGTCGACGCAACTTTCGAACAGGATTTCCTTGCTCGAAGTCCAACACATAATTTCGCAAACGATAATGGTGAAATTACTGTGCGGGATGGTGACCGTATACCTGGAATACCTCAGCATCAATTTAAATTTGATGCAGACTATGAAGTAAATCGGTATCTTGCTTTGGGTTTCGATATTGTCTACAACTCGGACCAGGTACTGCGTGGTGACGAATCGAATCAACTGGAACCGATCGACGGTTATGCGTATGTCAATCTGCGTGCAAGATTCCAGTTGAGTAAAAATATAAATTTGTTCGCGAAAGTGACTAATTTGCTCGATACAGAATACGAAAATTTCGGTCTTTTAGGGGAGGATCCAGATGAGGTTGTCGCTGGCTTGACTGATGACCGGGCACGTTTCCTTGGCCCCGGTGCGCCGCGGGGCATCTGGGGCGGGGTTAAGTTTTCATTTTAAGAATGGGTAAAGCTTCTTTAAGTTTTCTAGAGGCAACTTGAGTTAGGCAGGTACGATTTTCTTGAAGAACTAAAATGGAGCGATAAGGGTTCAATGGTGGATGCTTTAATAAAATTACGCCTGGGCGTGCACTGCGGCTGCGTTTTGGTTTTGGTCCTCGCAAGTAGCAAGCTAAGCGGGCAGGAAATCAATATATTGTATATCGGTAATACTGATGTCCCCGTATATTTTGGCGCCCGGCAAGGGTTGTTAGAAGCCAATGCCCAAGGTGAATTTATGGGTGTCGTGTACCGCTTGATTGCGATTACCGATATCGGTGGCGTATCGGTGACTCCAGTAGCTATTATCGCAGCGGTGGATGCTGCCCGCCTTGAGCAGATCATTGAGGTGTACCCTCATGTGCCTATTCTAAATACGATACTTAAAGATACAAAGCTACGTGAAAATTGCGAGGATGCGCTTTTCCACATTCCCCCAAGTACGGCGATGCTTGAGGACGCTGAACGTCAATGGCGCCAACACGCGCCAAAATCCAAAGCACGCGCAAATACGTGGCACCGGACTTTCCGAAAATATGCTGCCGCGCAGCTGAATATACGGTTTATGGAGCAGTCCGGATTCGAGATGGATAATGACGCTTGGGCCGGTTGGGCAGCAATGAAGTTGTTAGCAGATACGATTGTGCGTCGACCTGATTTACAAGGATTTGGATTAGTGGAGGAACTGAAGACCAATTTAGCGTTTGACGGACAAAAAGGGATGGATATGAGTTTTCGCGAGACCGGACAATTACGCCAACCTTTGCTGTTAATCGAACAGGATAAAATTGTCGGTGAAGCTCCAGTACGGGGTGTTGTTAATAGTGAGGACTTAGATAGCCTAGGGCTGGCATTCTGTGCCAAATAGGGTGGAAGAATATGTATATGCTCAAGTTTAAGGTAATAAAAGTGGCGGTGATTGCGGCTGTGATTACAGCGACTTTTTCGACGTTTGGAGCTAATCTACCGAAACGGATTTTTGTCACTAACGAGAAAGACAACTCTGTTTCTGTAATTGATGGGAAAACGAACGTTGTAATCGCCACTATTGCGATCGGTAACCGGCCTAGGGGAATTGGAATTGCGCCGGATCTTAGTGAAGTGTACGTCGCGATTAGCGAAGACAATGCGATCGCTGTTTTTGATCCCAATACCTATGAGGTACTGCGTAAATTTGATGGTGGTCACGATCCTGAAGCATTTGCGGTCCACCCAAATGGAAACATCTATATTTCTAACGAAGACGACGCTAAAGCCACCGTGCTTAACCCGGAAAACGGTAGCAAGGTCGACGAAATTAAAGTTGGGATGGAACCGGAGGGGGTAGCCGTTTCTGCGGACGGAACAAGGGTAATCGTGACCAGTGAATCCACGAACATGCTGCATGTGATCGCGGTTCCAGAGCACAAGATTATTAACAATATCCTGGTCGGAGCAAGACCGCGTGCTGCCACTTTTAATCGAGCCGGGACCATTGCTTATGCGACATCGGAAATCAGTGGTGAGGTCAAAAAAGTAGATCTTTCGAGCGGAACGATAACCGGTCGGATGCCACTTGCCGACGATCGGGCTAAGCCGAAAGATGTATTGCTCAATGTCGACGAGTCTAAGTTATTTGTTGCAGGTGGCCGGGCGAACTGCATTTTCGTACTGGATGCACATACTCTCGAAATACAGCAGTCTATCCCAGTAGGCAAGCGCGTTTGGGGTCTTGCTCTTTCCCGTGACGGTTCGCGATTGTATACGACCGATGGCGCAAGTCACCAAGTTAGTGTGATCGACACCGCACTTAGCGACGTTATCGCGACGGTGCCGGTAGGAAAATTCCCATGGGGTTTAGTACTCTACGAGTAGAGAAATAAATCTGGGTTCTGATTTTTGACCGATCGTAAGTTAATGAGAATTACTCGCAGGACGGTAAGAACGCGTAGCTCGGTTTCTTCGACATCGGACTTAGCTAGTTAATTGGGCAGATGGTTGGGTGAAGGTTAATTGCTCTATGGGTGGCTTGGTAGAGTTAGAATCCCTCGTTTAACCGATCACTCGTTAATGAGAATTACTCGCAGTTCCTGTAAATGTGTTATGTAGGAATTAGCAGACTGGTGTTTTCAATAGATTCTAGGTAGTCTCGGTTAAAATCGAAAAGTAATTTCTAGAGGCCCGCACAAAGCGTTGTGTTAGTTGGGCGGAAGTTAGGTACTGTTTTGGCTACTCGGCATTCATGGGAATGCCGTTTAAAAACGATCGGGGATACTTAAGGTTTTGTCGGTTTACTAAGATGAACCTGTCAATCCTTTTCAGCTATTTAATTTGTTATTTGGGAGAACGTTGATGTTAAAAGCACTGCAATTAGAACCGGAAAAATGTACCGGTTGCTTGCAATGCGAAATGGCATGCTCTTATGAAAACGAAGGTGTTTTCAATCCGAGCAAATCTCGCATTAAGGTTTTTACTTTTCACGAAGAGGGACGCTTTGCACCTTATACCTGCTCGCAATGTGCCGAAGCGTGGTGTATGCATGCTTGTCCAGTGGAGGCCATTGTTTTGAATGCCGATACTGGTTCAAAGGATGTTCTAGAGGATGTTTGCGTTGGATGCAAAGTGTGCACCATTGCATGCCCTTTTGGTACGGTCAATTACAACGCCGACTCTGGTAAGGTAATAAAATGTGATTTGTGCGGTGGTGACCCAGCGTGCGCTGAGGCGTGCCCTACGGATGCCATTACCTTTGTTGATGCAGATCATACTGGACTCGAGCGTATGCGTGCGCATGCAGCGCAAACAATAC
>DPMX01000082.1 GCA_003540955.1 Gammaproteobacteria bacterium | reverse complement strand
GCAAAGGCGTTAAAACAGGACTTATTACTACCGCAGGATTTCGCGACGTCCTGGAAATTTCACGTGGGGACCGGCCAAATTTTTTCGACTTAGCTTATCGGAAACCTCCGCCGTTTGTGCCGCGACACTTACGTCGTGAAGTGTCTGGTCGGATGAACTATCACGGCGAGGAGTTAGTCCCACTCGATCTCTCAGGTTTGCCGCAGATTATGAAGGAATTTGAGGCGGAGTCGGTTGACGCCATCGCGGTGTGCTTACTCCATTCGTACGCAAACGAGGCCCACGAGGTTGCGATTCTCGAGGAGGCTAAACGTATCTCGCCCAATATTTCTATTGTCGCATCTCACCAAATTACTCGTCAGTGGCGAGAATATGAACGGACAAACACTGCGGTTTTGTCTGCTTATGTGCAGCCGATCGCGGATCGTTATTTGACTAACCTCAACAACAGTCTGATAGGCGGCGGGTTTAGTGGTTCACTCTACATAATGCAGTCTAACTGCGGGATCGATACCATTGAGTCGACTAGGCAGACCCCAATTACGATGGTTGAATCTGGACCCGCGAGTGGCGTTTGGGGCGCAGCCGAATTGGGACGTCTCCTTGGTATACAAAATGTACTCGCACTCGATATCGGTGGTACTACGGCTAAATGCTCGTTGATCGAGGATGGCCAAGTTCAAGTAATTTCCGATTACTGGATCGAAAGAAATCAAGAAAACTCTGGTTACCCCATCCTCGCACCGGTAGTCGACATTGTCGAAATTGGCAATGGAGGGGGTTCTATCGCGTGGGTTGATGATTTAGGAAAGCTACATGTTGGACCGCAAAGCGCCGGCGCGAATCCGGGACCGGTAGCCTATGGGCGTAGCGGTATTGAGCCGACTACCACCGATGCAAATTTAGCATTAGGACGCATTAATGCTGACTACTTTTGTGGCGGTACGATGACTGCTGATATGGATGGTGTAAATCAATCTCTTGAGCGCCTGGCTAGCAAGCTTGACGTGTCTACAAATGAGGCGGCCCGTGGGATCGTACGTATCGCTAATCATAATATGATCAATGCCTTGAAGCTTGTGTCATTGAATCGCGGCCACGATCCACGTGACTTCACGCTGATTGCTTTCGGTGGGGGCGGAGGTATGCATGCCAACGCCTTGGCTGCGGAGTTGCAAATTAAACAGGTGATCGTTCCCGCTGAATCTGCTGTCTTTTCGGCCTGGGGCATGGTTATGTCCGACCTGAGGCGGGATTATTTCAAGACATTCCTCTGTGATTTAGATGAGGATGCGCCAGCGAGGTTAAAGGCCGCGTTTGCCATCCTTGAATCCCAAGCTAGGGTGGAATTTTCAAGCGAGGGATTAGATGAGAATGAGTTGGCTTTTTTACGTTTTGCGCGGTTTCGTTACCGTAACCAGGAACATTCAACTGAAGTCATGCTGCCAGAGAGCGGGGTGACGGTTGAAAATCTGAATCAAATTCGCGAAAGCTTCGAGTATCACTATGAGCGTGAATATACCTACAGACTTCCCACTGTCGTGGAAGTGGTTGGTTTGCATCTTGTAGCCAAAGCCGAAGTGGGTAAGCTTTCGCTAGTCGAAAAGCGCGCCACTGGACGCACGCTCGACGATGCGGTGAAGGGTCGTCGTCAAGTCGATTTTGATGTGGGGGGTCGATTTGAAGCGGTCTTGTATGACGGAGCACTGATGGAGCCAGGGATGTCGTTCAGCGGACCTGCAATCATAGAGGCGGCCGGAGCTACGGTGGTAATTAACCCCGGCAGTAATGCTTCAATAGATCAATTTGGTAATGTTGTCGTGATAATCGGGCCCGAATAATAGGAGAACGAATTATGAGTTCTGGTCACTTGGCGGTAGGTCAACAGCCTCTCGAGTTCGATCCTTTTACGATAGAGATAATACAGAATTCACTCCAGGCGATTTGCGACGAAATGTTCGTCGCTATGCGCAAGACCGCAATGAGTTCGATCATCTACGAGGTTTTAGATATGGGTACGGCGGTCGTGGACCCGCGCGGTAATCTCGCGAGTGCGGGTGCAGGAATCCCGTTGTTTGTTGCTGGACTAGACAAAGCTGCCGCATTCGTAATTCAGAAATGCTCGGAACAAGGGATAGCGATCGAACCAGGTGACGTTTTTGCTACCAACGACCCATATAACGGTGGAGTTACCCATTTGAACGATGTTGCCTTCGTTATGCCAGTATTCGTTGGAGATGAAATCGTTGCTTGGGCTGCAGATATCGCTCACTGGAACGATGTCGGCGGTATGGTCCCCGGTTCTATGTCGACTACTGCTACAGAAATATTTCAAGAAGGCTTACGCCTTCCTGGCGTTAAAATCGTGGCGCGAGGCGAGCCAAATGAGCCATTAATCGAGGTCATGAAGATCAATTCACGCATGCCGGAGTTTCTCGAAGGCGATATGTGGGCTGGGATTGCTGCAGTACGTGTTGGAGCCCGTCGCCTTGAAGAAGTAGCGACTAAGTACGGGGTAGAAACATTTAGTGAAGCGATAAATCGTCACCTCGATTATGGAGAACGGATGACTCGAAAGGCTTTAGTAGAACTCCCCAAGGGTCGCTTCACTCACAGCGAGGAGCAAGACTCAGGATTAGTCTATTCTTGTACGATTGAAATCCGTGAAAATGAATTCATAGTCGATGTGCGTGATAATCCACTTGACCCCGGCCCGCATAATCTGAGCCGGGATGCTTCGTTGCTTGCCGCGCAACTACTTTTGAAATCGGTGACGGACCCAGGGCCGATCTGCAATGGCGGTAATTTTCGTCCGTTGACGTTTTTGACAAAAAAAGGAAGTGTCTTCGATCCTGCAGAACCTGCGGCCCAGGGCTTCTATTATGAAGCAGTACTTAGGCTTTATGACCTTTTGTGGCGCTGCCTCGCGAACGAGTTGCCGGACGTAATGCCCGCCGGCCATCATGCATCGATGTGCGCGACAGTTCTTGGAGGTACGCACCCTGACACGGGCCGCCCTTATGCTTTTGTTGAGCCAGAGCAAGGCGGTTGGGGTGGTTCTATTGATAGCGACGGTACAAACGCGATGTTTTCAGGATTTCACGGTGTGACATTTAACTGTCCAGCGGAGATTAATGAAGCCCGAAATGGTCTCCTGGTTGATAGATTGGAATTAAATCCAGATCTGGGTGGCGAGGGTTTCCATCGGGGCGGTAAAGGTATTCGCATGGATTATCGTATCCGTGCAGAAGAGGGATTTATGACTTGTTTCTTTACTCGTTCGAAATTTCCGCCTTGGGGATTGGTCGGTGGCAACGACGGATCTCCTAACTATGTTGAGGTTCGCCGTGTTGATGGGACTGCTGAGCGATATTCTTCAGTCACTCAGCTCAAGCTATACAAAGACGATGTCGTACGAATCGTGACCGGCAACGGTGGCGGCTATGGCGATCCACGAAAGCGGCCGCGGGATCGGATCATGGACGACATAAAGAATGGATATCTGACGAAGGATCGAGCGTTAGCAGTATACGGTTTCAGTACAACGGCGTGATAGGAAATGGATGTATAAGTTGGGACGCGCATAGCTGCGTACCCCTGTTGGCGTCTTACCGTTTGGAAACCTTACATAGGCACCGCGATGCAGGGTTTGATTATGTTTCAATCAATGTCGGCATGGACGCGAATCCAACCTCCCAGATTATAGAGGTAATTGCTTCCTTTCGTGAGCAAATCGAGCAAATACCCAATATTAGATTTGCGGACACTCTCAGTGACGTGCGTAGTGCGGGTGCACACGGGCAACTTGCCGTCGGCTTTGATCTGGAAGGGGCCGTACCATTAGCCGGTGATCCCAAAAACGTGGAGTTGTTCCATGAGCTTGGGGTTCGACAGATGCATTTTGCATACAACCGGCGCAATGAGGTGGCCGGCGGGTGCTACGAACCCGATGCGCCGCTGACGAAACTTGGTCTTGAGGTTTTGTTGGCATGCGAAGAGGTTGGCGTAATAGTCGATTGTTCGCACCTAAACGAACGTTCGGCATTGGCTATTTGTGACGCTGCAGAAAAACCAACTGTGTTCAGTCACTCCAATGTTCGCGCACTAAACAATAATCTTCGGAATGTTACTGATGAGATGATTGCCGCCTGCGCCGCGACAGATGGAGTGATTGGCGTTACTGGGCTAAGTAACTTCACGCCAGGGAAACGTGCAGAAGCGGATGCCATGGTTGAGGTGATCGACTATCTCTGTGAACGTGTGGATATTCGACATGTTGGTGTTGGTCTCGATTACGTCTACGACGTCGAACTTGATGAATTGCCAGAAGATTGTGATCCCGCATACTGGTGGCCGCTAGAACATGGCTACGGAGAAGACTTCTATAAGTGTTCGAAGTTCACTCCGCCTGAAGCCGCGGTGCAGTTGCGCGAATGCCTAAAGTCTCGTGGTTATGCTGATGTCGAGGTCGACGGCATTATGGGTCAGAATTTCTACCGGGTGGCGGAAGCCTGTTGGCAAACCTAATATAAAATCAGTTTAAATTTAGCTAAACAACAAATATGGAGCAAAATAATGCCTGTTCGTATGCCCTCACCGAAAGATATTCGCGCTGCTGGCGCTCGTTTCAATTTTGATGTTAGCGATGAGGAAGTCGAAGGCTTTTCCGAGATCATTCGCGAAGCGCTACCGGCGTATCAAAGACTAGACGAGCTCGTCCCACCTACGATTCCTGTTAAGTATCCCCGCAGAGATTTTGGGAGTCGACCTTCGTCCGAAAACAATAAACATAATGGTTGGGCGTGGCGTTGTTCGATCATTGGTGCTGATGAAGGGCTACTAGCGAATAAGAAGGTGGGCTTGAAGGATCACGTTCGGGTCGCTGGTGTACCACTGATGAATAGTTCGAGTTTGATGGAGGGCTATGTCCCATCGGAGGATGCGACGATTGTTACTCGCCTATTAGACGCTGGGGCGGAAATTATTGGCAAGGTCGTTAATGGATCACACTGCTTTGATGCTATAGGGCTAAGTATTTATCCTGGTCCGCAACCGATAAATCCGGCAACCGGTAAGCATTGTGCCGGTGGCTCGTCTAACGGAAGTGCTGTGGTCGTCGCGAATGGCGATGCAGATATTACGATAGGCGGTGATCAAGGGGGTTCGATCCGTATACCCGCATCCTGGTGTGGTGTTGTCGGCCACAAACCGAGTTTTGGTCTCGTCCCGCACACGGGTTTGGCTGG
>DPMX01000280.1 GCA_003540955.1 Gammaproteobacteria bacterium | reverse complement strand
GATCCCGAGTCTACGGATAAGCGGGATCAAAATGACTAATTCATCTGTTTCCCCAGAGTTTGACAGCGCTAGAACGACATCGTCTGTCGTAATCATACCCATATCGCCATGGCTGGCTTCCCCTGGATGGACAAAAAACGCAGGCGAACCAGTGCTGGCCAAAGTTGCAGCAATCTTTCCACCAATGTGGCCAGATTTCCCCATTCCCAAAACCACGATCCGACCTTTGCAAGCCAACATAAATTGCGCACCTTTTTCGAACTCGTCATCGAGGGCATCAACTAAGTCATATATCGCCCGGGATTCAATTTCGAGTACCGCTCTACCTAGGGAAAGTAGGCGACCAGGGTTTGAATTTTTAGGCTTATTCATAGCTTTTGAACTGGCAAATTAGAGTCGTACCCAGGCTAGCTCGTAACGAACAACAGATATTGGTAAGCGATAAACGCCGACAATAAAGCAATCCCCTCGATTCGGTTAATGCGTCCGTTACCACGCCGTCCAGCAGCAACTGCCAACAATGCGAAAGTGAATCCAACCATAACTGGAAAGTCACGTGTCATCGCCGCCGCATTTAAAGGGCTCGGCGACAGTAATCCAGGAACAGCTACTACCCCTAGTATATTAAACATATTGGACCCTATCACGTTACCTAGCGCAATGTCCGGCTCCCCTTTCAGCGCACTTGCAACCGACGCCGCCAACTCTGGAAGGCTCGTCCCGATGGCGACAATGGTCAACCCAATCACTAAATCGCTGACACCGAAATGTATGGCGACGGTGATTGCGCCATCGACCAATGCGTTTGACCCAATTAACAACATACCTAAACCAACAAAGAACCAGGCGGACGCGCGCAGATTCGACATACTATTAGCAAGACGTTCTTCCATTTCCTTCCCAAACGTGTCGTCAGACTTGTCGTTGATCCCTAGCCATGTGGTGAAAGCGAGTAATCCAATCAGACCAACAAGAAGAATAACTCCATCGAAAAAGCTGAGGTAACCATCCCAGCACAAAAACCAACTTAGCCCAATACAGATAAACATGATGGGGAATTCACGCAACAAAACACGAGAATGAACTGCGAAAGGCATCACTAAGGCCGTTACTCCAAGCACTAAACCTATGTTCGCAACATTCGATCCAATGGCATTACCAATCGCTAGTGATGGATTACCATTCATCGAAGCAGCGCTAGCAACCAACATTTCCGGCGCCGAAGTAGCAAACCCTACAACAATAAGGCCGACTAAAAGCGGGGATATTCCGAGATTATTGGCTGCCGCAGCTGCCCCCTCGACAAATCGATCCGCACCGAAGGTCAGTAGCACCAGACCAACGATGATAGAGAAATATGCTTCAACCATGGATGATAAACCGGGAATTAGAGAACAATATGCCAGAATCAATCGTGCGCATGCAAAACCTACCCCCCCGCGCGAGTAACGCTATAATTACATCTTACACGTTAGGGAGTTGAGTTATTTCTTATGCGCGCGATGATTTTGGCTGCCGGACGCGGCGAGCGCATGGGGCAACTCACTCGCGACTTACCGAAACCGTTGATTCCCATCGCCGGGAAAGCACTTATAGTCCATCAAATTGAACGCCTGCGTGACGCTGGTTTTACCGATTTAGTCATCAATATATCTTACCGTCTAGAGCAGATCCGAGCACATTTAGGCTCAGGAAAAAAGTTAGGCGTAAAGATCGAGTATTCAACCGAACCGGAGGGCGCACTCGATACCGGCGGTGGTATCGCTACCGCCACTACACTTCTAGGGCCCGATCCTTTCCTGGTTGTGAATTGCGACGTTTGGACAAACTTTGATTTCTCCAAATTAAGTTCGCCGCCGGATCAGGCCCACCTTGTCTTGGTACCCAACCCTACCCACAATCCGGACGGTGACTTTTGTCTCTCGGAGGGGAAAATTGTTATCCGAAATAGTCCAAAGTTGACATTCGCTGGGATTGGCGTGTACCGCCCGGAGCTGTTTGACGGCGACCACCCAGCTCGCTTCCCGTTAGCACATTTATTACGTAATGCAGCAACACGGGGTACAGTATCTGCGGAACTCTATTTAGGTAAGTGGATCGACATCGGTACTGTCGAAAGGTTAAATGAACTAAAAGTACTGCTGCGGGGCGAAAACAAGGCTAGAAACCCGGTGAATCTAGATCCATATGACTGAGATATCGGGACTAGTGGTATACCATAAAGCCGGTTTGGGCTAAATTGAGCAATCCTAACTGCATATTAATCGACCACCGTAAGGTAGCGCGCATCGCTAATCTATAAGGCAAAGCAGTTGTTCGAAAAAGTCAGGTGATAATCGCAAGCAACTTTTCTTGCAATTTAGTTCAAGTCGATTGCGTAGAGCACATGAAGCTAACTGTCGTATTACTAATTTTTTTTGGAATATTGTTCTTCCACACCCCCGTCATAACGGCAGAGAACATTGAATTCGCCTCGGCCACCGTCCAGCAAACGATCAATCAGCCCCTAGCCCGAGATCGCGTTCGTGTAGTTAAGCTCAATGACTACGGAAATCATGGAGCACATCGCAATATCGAACTTGAAACAAGGATGCTACAAGATTTTGCAAATTTGGTGGGACTCGAGATCGAATGGATTGATACATTCCGACCGGAAGAGGCCCTTCAAAAACTAATCGGCGGAGATGCCGACGTTAGTATAAGCGTGGTGCCAATTGATCGAAGTTACGATTCTCGAATACTCGCTACGGAACCGATTGCATTGCAACGGTTCCGCGTTGTCGGACAAAGCAGTGATACGGTAGAGAACCCATTTGGGCTGAATCGCAAAACTCTTGCGGTCAAGCTGTCCTCCCCATTATGGCCATACCTAGAACAGCTACGTGAAGTACTCGTGGATTTAAGTTTACAGGTGCTGCCGGATGATCTTTCTTCACAAGAAATGTTGAAGCTAGTAAGCGACCGTACCTATGATGCGGTTTTGTTGGCGGGTGATTTCCGCAGTGAACCGATAACACATCAATCTGGCCTAAAATACCTATTCGATTTAACCGGACCGGAACCGGTTTCCTGGTATGTGCGTGCAGATCAAAATCACTTGGTCGAGCAACTGAATGAATTCATCAAACGCTACCACACCGCTTATAACATTCCTGATCCCTCTGTGAGGCATTTTGACGATATAAAACAGCAAGGTGTGCTTCGAGTAATAACCCGATTTGATGGGAATAATTATTTTTTAAGCCGGGGTCGGCCTGCCGGCTTTGAATTGGAACTCGCTAGGCGATTCGCGAAGCGCCACGATCTTCGTCTAGAGGTTCTAGTAGGGCACGAAGACGAACAAATTCTAAAGTGGCTACGCAGCGGTGCAGGCGACCTTATTACCACCAGAATCCATGAGAGCCTGCTTAGAGATAGCGCTGAGCTTTCGGTGTCACGTGATTATCGACACGACGCTGCCGTTCTCATCTCCTCAGCAACGCGACCTATTCAATCGAAGGCAGACATTATTGGAAAGTTTATTGCGGGTTACGAAGGCTCTTCGACAATCGCGGCGGCGAAAGATTTTTTAGATGGTAGCGGCACTGTGATTGCAGTCGACCGACGCGTCTCTCTATCATTGCTAATCGATCGGATTGAATCAGGTACGATCGACGCCGCGGTGATCGCCGGACACCAGATAAAATCCGTATTGGATCTTAGTAGAGGAGCAATCTCTGGGCTATCCATACCTAATCCTTATCGTTATAGATGGACGCTACGTGGCGATAGTCCTCAGATGGCCGTTGAGATTGAAAAGTTCATTCAAGATGAATACAGGGAAGGGACATATAACATCCTTGAGCGCCGCTACGTTGCCGAAGAATCAGAATTACAACCGACACTTACCGACCTTTCTCCGTTCGATGAGCTGCTCCAAACCTACTCAGCACTTTATGATTTTGATTGGCGCTTGATCGCAGCACAAATGTATCAAGAAAGTCAGTTTAACCCGGAGGCCGTATCCCGCAATGGCGCCCTTGGTTTAATGCAAATTATGCCCGAGACCGCTGTTGGTCTTGGCTTGCAAAATCCAAACGATCCCGAAGCCGGGATCCATGCCGGCATTAAGTATCTCGATTGGTTACGCAACCGATTCGATAATCATATCCCGATGGATGAAAGGACTTGGCTCGCGCTAGCAGCATATAACATTGGCTACGAGCACGTCCGGCGTGCTCGTACTCGCGCTCGGAAAATCGGCTTAAATCCCGACAAGTGGTTCGGTAACGTAGAAGTCGCAATGCGGCAAATGACACGTTCCTATTGGGAGTCTAACTCCCTTAAAGGTTGTAGGTGTGGGCAGGCCATAATTTACGTTAGTTCGATTCGATCACTGTATTACGCATATCGTAATTTCGTGCTCGCAATTAAATCATATCAGCAACCAGCTTCACCACGACCTACGACGCTTCCGCCCATGCCTTTGTTTGAGACCCGGGACGGCATGGGTTCTTAGTTTCTTACTCCACTAGATATTCTGTCGGATCCGCCAAACCGGCCGCCGCGAAACCATTGCGACGTAATCGACAAGCATCACAGTTAGCACAAGCGCGACCTTGGGAGTCCGCCTGATAGCACGAAACAGTCAATGCATAGTTGACCCCAAGCTTAGCGCCTAATTTAATGATGTCTGCCTTCTTATATTTTATGAGTGGCGCTTCTACGGTTATCGCCGACCCTTCAACCCCTAGCTTTGTCGCCACACACGCAAGATCATTAAAAGCCTCGATAAAGGCTGGACGGCAATCCGGGTAACCCGAATAATCAACCGCATTAACTCCGATATATATCTTTTTTGCAGCAACTACCTCGGCCCAACCAAGGGCAATAGACAACATTACTGTGTTTCGCGCGGGAACGTAGGTGATAGGAATCCCTGATTCCTCACCCGTTGGCACATTAAGTTTTTTGTCGGTCAAGGCAGAACCGCCGAATTGACCGTAATCAACGCGCACTATTCGATGTTCGATAACCCTATAAGAAGAGGAAATGTAACGGGCGGCATCGATCTCTGCCGCGTGCCGCTGCCCATAATCGACAGTTAAAGCAAAGCATTCGTCGCCTTGACCACTGACCTGCGCCAGTACCGTTGCGGAATCGAGTCCACCAGAAAGCAAAACAATTGATCGCATAATCTGGGCCTAATGGCCTGGCTCATTACCCCATAGGTACTTGTGTAATTGAACTTGTAAGCGCACGGGCAATCGATCCTCTAAAATCCACTCCGCTAAGACTCGAGGATGCAACACCTCGTGGTTGGGGGACATCAAAAGATGCACACCGTCTAGTAGTTGATATTTAGAGATCGTCGCCTTTGCCCAATCGTAATCGGCGCGGTTTGAAACAACAAACTTAATTTCGTCGTCATTATCAAGATACGCCAAATTCTCATATAAGTTTCGGTGTTGCTCACCTGAGGAAGGTGTTTTCAGGTCCATTACTGTCGTTACGCGAGGGTCAATTTCATCGATCGATAACGCGCCGCTTGTCTCTATCGATACTGCAAATCCTTGGTCGCACAAAACTCTGAGCAAAAGCAAACACTCCGGTTGCGCCAGCGGCTCTCCTCCAGTCACGGTGACCCGATTAACGGCGAACCTGAGTACTGCCTCGACGACTGAATCCACAGACATTTTTTCTCCACCATTAAAAGCATACGCGGTATCGCAGTATTTACATCGCAAGGGGCACCCCGTAAGGCGAACGAATACCGTTGGCAGGCCGATCGTCCCCGATTCGCCTTGAATCGAAAGAAAAGTTTCGGTTATTCGAAGCACCGTAGGAACTCTTTTAGCAACATTTTTATAAGGCGCTTTCTGCGAAGTGCTGGATTTATGGATTTTCAGCTAGGATCCGTTGTATCCGCTCCTCTGCCAGTCTTGCTGCCGTGGTTCCAGAAAACTCGTTCCGCAAATCTTCAAGCACAGCACGCGCGTTTTCAACTTCTCCTAGTTCATGATGGCTATAACCTATTTTTAGCATCGCGTGGGACCGTTTCTTACTCTCTGGATAAACCTCGATCAATTTTCGATATTCCACTATCGCGGATTGAAATTCACGCGTTACATAATTTGTTTCTCCGAGCCAATACTGCGCGTTATCAGCGTATTGACTAACAGGGTAAAGCTGTAAAAATTCACTAAACGCCGTTATAGATTCCTCATATTGACCAGCTTTCAAAAGATTGAAGGCATCACGATAAGCTTCTTCTGAGGTTTCGTTATCGATTGTCCCTTCGGGATCAAGTGGTGGCGGCGGCGTCGCAACGACCTTAGGAGCGATAGAGATAGGTGCTTCGGGTTGTGCGGGAACTTCTTTGGCGGAATCAGTGCCGCCCTGAGGTTGCGTCTCTATGCGAAGTGAGGAATGTGGTGTTCCGGCAACCGCGTCTCTTCCAGCCGGGGTAAACGTTTCCAACGGCAACTCGAATCCCGTGTTCGGTGGGATACCAACAGCGTCCCCACTTAGTTGTTGTGTACCTTGTAAACGTTGATCGAGATCAATATAGGTCTCGCGCTGAGTCTTTCTTAATTGTCCAATTGCGTGTGATTGTTCCTCAAGCTGACCGCGTAACTTGCTGATCTCCAATTCCAAAGACTCAACCTGATCGAGCAGATCAACAAGTCCCCGGCCCTCTAACAAACGCTCGAGTTTGGCGAGGCGTGCAGTAAAGTTTGCCTCAGATGTCGTAGCACCGAATGCACCGTCTGTCGTGACAATACTGAACAAAATCGCCAGAGAGATAAAAATACTACGGCGCTTATTCGGCTCAAACATTAATCCTACTCCAGGGCCATTAATAGATAATTTCTACTCGCCTATTTAGCGCATAGGATTCCTCATCGCTACCCGTCATAACTGGGCGCTCCTCACCGTAACTTACCGTCTGCGCTTGGTCCGCAGAAGCACCGAGTAACACGAGTTGTTTCCGTACCGCCAACCCACGCCGTTCACCTAGTGCAAGGTTATATTCCCTTGATCCGCGTTCGTCGGCATGTCCTTCCAGACTTATTGAAACATCCGGGTTACCAGCAAGATATGCGGCATGTGCTTCGATAGAGCTTCGAAAATCAGAACGCACTTTACTGCTATCGAGATCGAAGTAAATAACGCGTACTGAAAGAGGCCCATCTGGATCTTCGGGATCGCCGAGAGCGACGCTCGATTGTAACTTGCTGTCATCCAAACCAGCGATTTTTACACCTGGGTCT
>DPMX01000205.1 GCA_003540955.1 Gammaproteobacteria bacterium | reverse complement strand
GTATTCGTAATCTGCGCGGTTGATGATAGCAACAAGGCAGATTGCTAGTTCGCACAATTTAGATGAGACATCTAATTCTTCCCTAACGCTGCCGAGGAATGTATTCCAACCTTTTGCGAACGGCGGACTGTGGAGCAGCATCCGGTCGAGGTTAAAAAGATCGCCACCCCGACGTTTGCGGATCTCCTCTACTATCCCGGCGGGTTCTCTGATGTGAGCTGGTTTATACGGTATTTTTGGCACGATGTTTATTTAGTTCGTTGTCATCAAAAAAATTTGCGAACGCGCGGTGTTAAACGGCGTCAGGAAGTCCTGAAATCCATTCATGAAAGAGACTCGCTGGATCTCGCTGCCGGATCGCCCGCTAATGTGCCTCAAGTCCCAGGTTACACGCCCGTGGATATTGGTCAAAGTCAGCATAAAGGCGAGAGCAGCGGTTATAGTCTCAGAGTAGCCGTATGTTACTTACCTCACTAAACGTTTAGTTTGTCATGCTAATATCGACCAAACGGTCGTCGAACGCCACGTAGGCAGCAAGTACACTGGCGAAGTCATATGCCTGCGAATAACACCAGCCAACCGCTTCTACGTAAGAGTCGCCATTATTGAAGTCGTAATATCGTGTATTCCCTTTCAATGGGCAATGTGATGATTTATCGGTGGCCTGCAATAAATCCAACCGCGTGTCAGATAAGGGGAAGTAGGGAACCGGATCGTATATGTGGTGGCCGACTTCGGAGAGTTTCAATATTGTCCTCGACTCCGCTACGATAGTCTTACCAATCCTTGCAACATAGTACTGGTCCACGTACTTGTATTCCATAAAATGTCGGGGGTCATCCGGTCTATGGATAGCGTCTTTGACTAATGTGATCTGCTCCATAGTTATACCTCAGGTTTTTAATTGGCGTGGATGGCCGTAATTAGCTCGTCCCAGCGGCTAAAGCCTACATTAGGCCCCATGGCCATGTAGAGCGAAACGCGGTCAAGCACGCCGTCATAACGCTCACGCAGTCGGGTTCCGACTTCCCCCGGCGGGCAAATAATTGCGACCTCCTCGATCAATTTGTCCGGCAGGGAACTTCCCATTTCGTCCAACTTACCTGCCCGCATTAAACTATTCAGTCGTTTGCCGAGGTCACTGAAGCCATGATGTTGTAGCAGCGCTCCGTAGCTTGGGGTCGAGCCGTAAAAAGCTATTTGTCGACGCACGTCGGTTTCCATTGCTGTGCACTCGGCTGGAGTGTCCCCGGTAATAACGAAAACAGGTGCGTAGATCTCCAAATCCGAAACGGATTTGCCTCGTTTTCGTGCCCCTTGATCAAGTGCTGGTCGAACGACGTCATTTAAATAGCTAACCGAATGCATCGGGTGCACATGAAAACCGTCGGCGACTTCACCCGCGGCGCGACACATGCGCGGATTCACTCCCGCAAGGTATATCGGAATATCGGGGTATTCAATTGGACCAGGGTTGAAAAATGGATTGATCATTTTGAAGTGATAAAACGGGCCGTCGTAATTAGGCCGCGTGTCGTTTTGGAAAGTATCCCAGATCGCGCGCACGCAGCGAATGTAATCCGTTACACGCGCAGCTGGATTGTCAAAGTCCGCGGAGAAGCGACGTTCAATATGCGCGCGGACTTGGGTGCCAAGACCTAATCGAAGACGACCGGCAGAATATCTTTGCAGATCCCATGCTGTTTGCGCCATAGAAAATGGAGTGCGCGCAAACGCAACGGCAATATTGGTGCCGATTTCAATACGTGTGGTCGCCGCCGCCGCAAATGCTAGGGGAAAAAATGGATCGTTGGTAGCTTCGAAAGTCCACGCGCAATCATACCCTGCCGCTTCAATTTCTCGCGCTCGTTTCCCTACGGAACTGGGTTCGAGCGCAGGCATTAGGGTATCAATTTTCATTGGCGGTTCACCACTTGTAAAATGTGTTCTTGTTTAATTTTAATTAAAGCTTCGAAGCCTTAGTGATGGCTTCATGCAACAACGCGCAACCAGCTTCCACAAAACGCCACATATTGGCTTCTCGGTCGCTACTGCCGGTTTCGATCTGTCGGGTCAATGTTATGGGTCCCACGACGGCGAGGGCGCAGACGCCAGGTGCATGGCCATAGCTAGAACCTGTTGGTCCCGCAACACCGATTTCGGCCATACCCCAAGTTGCGTTTAGGTTTTCGCGCATTGATTGCGCGCACTGTATGACGTAATTACTGCTGAGCGGGATCATGCACTGCAATACCTCGTCGGGTATATTCAGGAGTAGCCGTCGTGCGTCGAGAGTATAGATGACGCTGCCACCGAGATAGTAGGAAGAAGCTCCAGGCGTTGCGAGGAGCGATGCAGAAATCAGGCCTCCACTCGAAGATTCGGCAACGGCGATAGTTTCATTACGACTTTTTAGCGCGATAGCAACGTCGGCAAAGTAGGTTGTAAGAGAGGGCATCGTTATTTGTATACCATTGAGTCCAGGACGGAAGGGTAAGGGATTTTGAATGACGAATATATAATCATGGTCGCGTATTGTAAGTTAGGTGCTTCAGTGAAAAAGAAATTTTGCCTCCATTGGCGTCGAGATAACCATGGGTGAGGTGGCTTCGGTCTTTGAGGCACATGTCTGCCGCTCGTACGGGGACTACCGCGATTTGACGATCGAGGAATTGCCATTGGTGGGTCCGGCACGAGGCGAGGTTTTAGTTCGCAATCAAGCATTTGCGGTTGGATTTCCCGATCTGCTAACCATACAAGGGAAATATCAACGTAAACCTTCGTTACCGTTTGTTCCAGGTAGCGAATTTTGCGGTGAGGTGGTTGCGGTGGGCGAGGGCGTAGAAAAAACTCGTATCGGCGATGTCGTTATAGGGACGGTTTTACTAGGTTCCTTTGCGAAGATGGTGGTTGCTGCGGCTGAGAATTGTATGGTGCTCCCTGAATCGTACGATTTTGTTACCGGCGCCGCATTTCACAACGCCTATCGGACTGCTTATGTAGCACTCGTTGAACGTGCGCATTTGCAGCCGGGAGAGACTTTATTAGTTCATGGCGCCGCGGGTGGAGTCGGTTTAGCCGCGATCCAACTGGGTAAAGTGCTTGGGGCACGCGTCATTGCAACGGCATCGAGTGCGGAAAAACTAAAATGGGCGAGTTCTAACGGAGCGGATCATACTCTAGATGCTTCAACTCCGTCTTTCCGCGACTCGGTTAAGGGGTTAACGTCAGGTGTTGGAGCGGATGTGATTTTTGATCCCGTAGGTGGCGACGTGTTTGACGAGTCGTTACATTGCATCGCACCCTTTGGCAGAATCCTCGTAATTGGGTTTACTAGCGGCCGGATCCCGGATGTGGCTACTAACTATCCATTACTCAAACAAATGTCCATAGTCGGTGTTCGTGCGGGGGAATTTGGCCGACTGGATCCAGGCGGCGGCCGCCGTGTTGCGAAGGCATTGCTGGACTTGGCGACCCGAGGGAAGCTGCGTCCCCATATCCATAAGCGATTGTCGTTCACACAGGTTGAACGAGCTTTCGATGAGATATTAGGTCGAACCGTCGTCGGTCGTATCGTTGTTCTGACAGGGCAGTAGCTGTGGTTTCGGGGACTATGCCGCTGACGAACAATGAACGCCCTTCAGCAATAAACTATCATTCGGAGGTATAAGTTCGGAGGGTCTACCAAAGGTGCCAAACTGATCGGCAGGTATTAGGCAGCTCTAGCGGCATTCCAAGGTAGGACCATGGTTGTTCTAATTGGTGAAAATCGGAACCAACGGAAGCGTATAGCCCGCAGGTTTCGGCGCTTTGAGCCAGAGATTTAGTCATTATCGGATCCTGTTGCCCGGAGATGATCTCGAGCCCCTGGCCTCCACTTTTTGCGAAGTCCCTGATCAACTCATTTCTTTTGTTATGGGTTAGACCGTACTTTCCAGGATGGGCTAAAACCGGTGTCCCGCCGCTTGTTCGAATCCACTCGATGATCTGGTGAAGTGGCGCCCAATGCTGCTTCACGTCTCCAGCTTTACCAGGGCCTAGATATTTCTTGAATGCTTCCGACAGCGTTTTAACTTCTCCGCGATCGACGAGGTGCTGTGCAAAGTGTGGTCGACCGACCGCACCTTGTTTTGCGACGGCTAACGCGCCCGGCAAGGTATCGGAGAGCCCGGCGCGTTCCAGGCGTTCAGAGATCTGCCAAGCACGCTGTTTTCGTGCATTTGCTTGGAACGCCGTTGCCGTACTGATCGAATCGCTATCTAGATCGATATTGAGTCCGAGTATATGTATACCGGTTCGATGCCATCGGGTTGAGAATTCTATTCCCGGGACAATCCTTATTTTTCCCATGAGCATTTGGTAGTCGAAATCATGATATGCGGCGATTGTGTCATGGTCAGTGATCGACAATAGCTGAACTCCGGCTGAATGTGCCCGTTCCAGTAACTCAAGCGCGGTCAAGGTGCCATCGGACCGGTTCGTATGGGTATGTAGATCGACGATCACTTATTTTTGCCTCCAACCTAGTAGAAGCGATGATTTGCAAGAGTGTAGGATGAGCTACTCCGTTTGAACAAGCAAAGATTTCCGAGCGATGCTGTTCAAACCCTTTTGGGGTGAAACTGCTAAGATCAAGTTATTTTAGTGAATAGGAGTTCTGATGGGCGCAAATCTTGGAGTCGGCGGTTTGGACGCATTGAACTTTGACAATCGTTTTGTCGGTTCGCTACCGGGTGACTCAGAAACAGACAATTATCGCCGACAGGTGAATGCCGCGTGTTACTCGCGCGTCATGCCGGAGTCAGTTGCTAATCCAGAACTTGTTGCGTATGCGAGCGAGGTGGCCGAACTACTAGACCTGACTCCTGCTGATTGCGCCACAGGAGATTTCGCCGCGATTTTTTCTGGTAACCAGATTATTGATGGAATGGATCCTTACGCGACTTGCTATGGGGGTCATCAGTTTGGTACTTGGGCCGGCCAGCTTGGGGACGGTCGTGCGATTAACCTTGGTGAGATTGTCAATAGGGATAACGAGCGTTGGGCACTGCAATTGAAAGGTGCCGGACCAACACCGTATTCGAGGACGGCCGATGGGTTGGCGGTGCTGAGATCCTCAATACGTGAGTTTCTCTGTAGTGAAGCCATGTATCATCTAGGCGTACCTACGACACGCGCCTTGAGTCTCGTGCGAACAGGTAGGGATGTGATGAGGGATATGTTTTATGATGGACGACCGAAAGCGGAGCCGGGCGCTGTCGTATGTCGGGTTGCTCCTTCTTTTACTCGCTTTGGCAATTTTCAATTGTTTGCTTCGCGGGGTGAGATCGACGTTCTGCGTCAACTAGTCGACTACACGATCGAAATCGATTTCCCTGAAATTGGTTTGCCATCGAAGGCAAACTACGTCTCGTGGGTAGCGGAGGTTTGTCGTCGCACTGCGGTCATGATCGTCGATTGGATGCGGGTTGGATTCGTGCACGGTGTGATGAATACAGACAATATGTCCATTTTAGGACTAACTATTGACTATGGTCCCTATGGTTGGATTGAGAACTACGACCCTGATTGGACGCCAAATACGACCGACGCTGCGGGGAAGCGCTATCGCTTTGGACACCAACCACAGATCGCGCTTTGGAACCTAGTGCAGCTGGCTAACGCGATCTACCCACTAGTCGGAGAAACCGAGCCACTAGAACAAGCGCTCTCGGAATATACGCGCTGTTATGAACAGGGTTGGCAAGAAATGATGGCATGTAAACTAGGATTCCCTGCGGGTTGTAAAGTCGCGGTTTCAACCTTAGTTGCTGAATTGCTAGAAGTGTTGCCACTAGTAGAAACTGATATGACAATCTTTTTCAGACGTCTGGCCGAACTCAAAACCGAACGTGATTTGGATGAAGCTGAATGCGTAGCGCTTTTGGCGGAGGCGTACTACATACCAGAGCAACTTAATCCCTCCTATAAAGCTAGGCTTTTTGCCTGGATTAGGGCTTATGTAGATTGTTTACGTGAAGCTGTTGTCCCGGATGCTGAACGAAAGACCAAGATGAACGCTATAAATCCAAAATATGTATTGCGCAATTATCTTGCACAGCTCGCGATCGACGAAGCTGAGAACGGAAACTATATGAAAATTAATGAACTATTGCAGGTGCTGCGCAATCCGTACGAGGCGCAGCCTAATTATGAGCATTACGCTGCGAAACGACCTGACTGGGCGCGCACACGAGCCGGTTGTTCTATGCTGTCGTGTAGCTCCTAGCTTTACATTACGAGTTTAATCACCTGGAAATCATTCGGGAGAATAAATATGGGGATGCGGCCGGGGAAGAATTGTGTAGATATCGGAATCATTGTCAAAGACATTGACAAGAGTTTGCAGTTTTATCAAGGGTTACTTGGGCTCGAAAAGATTGGCGAGATGCCGGTATGGTTTGGGACGATGCATCGCATGGGCTTCGGCGATAGTTTTGTTAAAATTATTGATCCTCATGATCCGCCCTTGGCTGGCGCACAAGGTTTAGAAAAAGGACTTGGGTTTCGTTATCTCACTTTTCAAGTCACTAACCTTGATGAGGTTTGCGCAGATTGTGAGAAAGCCGGCGTCATTTTTGATCTCACAAAACGCGAACTTATGCCGGGGGTTACTATCGCTATGGTTCAAGATCCTGACGGCAACGTGGTGGAGTTTGTTCAACGCGTATAAAGGCCGTTGCGTGTTGAGTCAACTCGAGACTGATTGTAAAGAATGTTGTATTTCGTTTCCTTCCCCCTCCGTCACGCGGCTAAGGCTTTAAGGTAGTATGAGAAAATAGAAATTCAAAATTGGCCTGTGTAACGTAAAAACAGACCTGCGCTCTAGGTGTTTAAGTCAAAAGTGTCACGCAATACCTCGCAGATGTCGTCGAGTGCAGTCAAAGCTAGGTCGACTTTTGCACCCATGCGCGCAAACCCATGGATCATCCCCGGGTAGCATTTATACGTGACGGTACCCCCGGCGGTTACGAGGGCCTCCGCGTAGGCCCGACCTTCGTCTCGGAGAGGATCGAATTCGGCTGTTTGAATAAATGCACGCGGCAAATTAGCGTGACTCGGGTACAGTAGGGGTGATGCACGTGGATCGGACCGGGTAGCGCGGTTCGGTAGATATAAATTGGCGAACATTTCTAATGCATCTCGTGTTAGCAGGTATCCAGTCGCATTTTTCTCCAAGGATTCGTTATCAGCAGTGAAATCTACTGCCGGATAGAGTAATAGTTGCAGTGAGAGTTTAGGTCCTGCGGAATCACGCAATGCGATAGTGACTGAGGCTGCGAGATTGCCGCCAGCTGAATCGCCGCCAACGGCGATTTTAGTCGAGTCGATATCAAGTTCAATCGCGTTATTCTTTACCCAGTGTATTGCGGCGAGACAATCGGCCAGACCAACAGGAAATTTGTGTTCTGGTGCGAGTCGGTATCCCACGGAGATAACGACCACACCGGCTCCATGAGCGACGTGCCGGCACATGTGATCATGAGTATCTAAGTCTCCTATAGCCCAGCCCCCGCCATGGTAGAACACAAGGCATGGCGGGGCCTTTTTATGTTCGATTTTCGGCCGGTAGATACGGATGCGAATGTCGCCTGTTGGGCCTGGGAACTTGGTGTTGACGACGCTTTGCAACGCACCGGTTTTATGTCGAAAAGTTAGGGTCGTTGCTGCGTAGCCTGCACGGAGGGTGGTCAAATCACTACCATCAAATGACGAACCGTTGACAGCAGCTTCGACAAGGGCGCGGCATTGCGGATTCAAGGGCATTAACATTCTCCATATAGTTGAACTAGCGACGATATCGTATGAGACAGTAGTGGGGACCGCCTTGTACGATAATCGCGGCTTA
>DPMX01000254.1 GCA_003540955.1 Gammaproteobacteria bacterium | reverse complement strand
CAGCGGTTTGCAGACTATGCTGCAATCGATCAACCGGGAATCCGCTGTAATCGTCACCAAGTAATTGTAGATGAGCGATGATACGGTCACCGAGGCCGGCCGTGAATTTACGGTCTTCGTCCATAATCTGTTGCCAGTCTTCCCTAGTGCTGTCTGATAAAGCGGTGAAGTGTGGTCGTGCAGTCATGATGTTCACCCCTACATCTTATTTGATAAGTAATATTATTAATTCCACGTGTGGTATCTTCGCATAAAAGGCATACTACTTTGAAATTGATCAATGATATTTCCTTGAACGGCTTGTTTAATATTGAGGATTGACTTTTGAAATACGAATACATTGAGGTATCTGCAGTTAATCACATTACACGGCTGACACTGAATCGTCCTGATGTTTTGAATGCGATCAATCAAAAGATGCATGATGAGATGCAGCACGCGTTGGATAGATTCGCAGTAGATGACAATCAATACCTCGGGGTTATCTCAGGGGCCGGAGAGCGGGCGTTTAGTGCCGGGAGTGATTTAAAATCGATTGCCAAACGTGGGAAATCGCATGACTATCCAAAAAGCGGGTACGCGGGTTTGATCGAACGGTTCGAACTTGACAAGCCTATGATCGCTGCGGTTGATGGCGTTGCTGTAGGTGGTGGATTCGAAGTTGCCCTTGCTTGTGACATCATCATAGCAACTGAGCGATCGAGTTTCGGTTTGCCGGAACCGCTTATTGGTGCCGTGGCGCTTGGGGGTGGTGTGCATCGCTTGGCGCGACAGATTGGTCTAAAGCAAGCGATGGGTCTGATATTGACCGGCGATATCATCGATGCTTCTAAAGCGGAGCGGATGGGGGTTATTACTCAACTCGTAGAGCATAACGCACTTGAGGACACAGTAACCGGCTGGTGCGAGAGAATTCTTCGATGTGCGCCACTAGCGGTTCGAGCTTCAAAACAAACTGTATTGAAAGGTCTCGACGAACCAACTTTGGAGGCCGCGATGAGGAATCAAAAGAGCTATCCCACTTTCAAACTGTGTTACAACTCTGAAGATAAACGTGAAGGGGCGAAATCCTTTGCAGAGAAAAGGCCGCCGAATTGGACGGGGAGATAAGGGTCTCTATCGTCAAGGTCTCATTTGTGCACAATAATTTTAGGACAACGGGTGCTATTAATCTAAGCAAACAGGGGAGAGAGATGAAGTTGAACCTATCAGTTCGCGTGACCGTCATGCTTTTGATGTTAAACTTTTTTGTAACCGCATTCGCGGAGTCTCCCTCGGGTATGCGGCTTTATGTGCTTAACTCAGGTTCATTGTCTCTGGGTAAAGGGGTGCTTCAGAATTTGGCGCCAATGGAGCCGCAGATCCGAATTCCGGTCGCAATGTTTGTTATTAAACACCCCAAAGGTAATGTTCTGTTCGACACGGGAAACAATGACAAGATTATCGATAATCCAGGTTACTGGGGCCCTAACTTCGCAGCATTAAAACCGGTAAACACGCCCGATGTGTCGATAGAGTCGCAGCTTGCTCGGATCAATATGACGCCGGACGATATTACTTACGTAGTGGTTAGCCATATGCATTTGGATCACGGAGGGAATGTAGGAAAGTTTCCAAATTCTACCTTAGTAATTCAACGTGATGAAATTGAGTACGCGATGTTTCCGGATGAACCTTTTGCTGGGGCCTTTATCCCAGGAGATGTTGCGGAATTGAGATCTGGAATTGGAATAAAGAAGCCAAACGCAGTTCCGATGCTCGTCCTTGAGAAAACAGACCTGGACATTTTCCGCGATGGGGCAATTGTGGTCAAACGTGCCCGGGGCCACACGAAGGGAGGTCAGATGTTAATAGTGCGTCTCCCTAATACAGGGACTGTTATTCTAACCGGGGACGCAGCTTATTTCCGAGATAATGTCACGAAGAGTATCCCTCCGAATATCGCGCTCGCTTACGATCCAGCGGGAATACTGCGGGGTTACGAATGGATCCGTTATATGATGGCGAGCGAAGGTGCTGATTTTTTCACCTCCCATGATCCCGAGGTGTTTAAGGCTTACAGGAAAGCACCGGAGTATTACGACTAAATTAATGAAATTCGACAGCAGGCTCCTGCGACGAGGGTCTCGTCTCCAGGATGTATTTTGTAGCGTCATACACAGGCTCTAAGGCTGAGTAGAAGTCCTATGTCCTCTCCGTTAGTAGTCTCGTCGGGGCTCAGTAAGCAGTTTGGACAACGCTTAGTGGTAGATAATGTTTCATTCACTATTTCTAGAGGAGAAGTGTTTGGGCTGTTGGGCCCCAATGGATCTGGGAAAAGCACTATTTTACGGATGTTAGTCGGGTGCTTACGCCCAAGTTGCGGCACCGCTATGGTTGCCGGGTTTGACGTAATTTCCGATGGCTGTACTGCCAGGGCGCGACTTGGCTACGCTCCCGAGGACTTGCCGATATATGCCTCGATGCGAGTAGAGGAATTTTTGAGCATGATGGCGCTTTTAAAAGGTGTGTCTGCGAAACGTTTAGATTGTGCGCTTGAGAAGGTGTCCACTGTGCTTGATCTTAGCGATATTCTCCGGCGGAGGATGGCGCAACTATCCCGAGGGTTTCGTCAGCGTGTTAATATCGCGCAGGCTCTTCTCAACGATCCGCCACTACTTATTTTCGATGAACCTACTAACGGCCTCGATCCACGCCAGATCATTGATTGCCGGAAGCTGATATTGAAGCTAGCGCGTAATCATGCAGTACTGATAACCTCGCATATACTTAGTGAAGTCGAGAAAATTGCAGATCGAGCTGCGTTCCTCTCTGATGGTCGGCTTCTTGGGATCGAGACAGTGAGAAAAAACGGTGTAGTAATAGGGGATCTAGAATCACGTTTTCTTGAATTGACGGATACAACGTGAATAGGTTTGGAGTTGTATATCGTAAGGAAATGGCAGCGATTTTCTATTCGCCCATAGCTTATGCTGTACTCTCGGTGTTCAGTTTACTGATGGGCTATACGTTTTGTGCCCAGCTCTTCCACACTCGTGGAACAAGTCTTGTGCCGATGTTATTTCAAGCAGCATTATTATTGATCCTCACGATTCCCCTGCTGACAATGCGGCAGTTTTCGGAAGAGCGCCGGAGCGGTACGTTAGAGCTATTGCTGAGCACTCCTGTGAGTAATCTGACGCTTGTAATAGGAAAATATTTCGCAAGCCTTACTCTTGTCGCGATATTACTGTGTGTGATGCTAGTCTACCCAATTGCTCTTGAGATTGTCGCCGAGCCAGATTGGGGACCGATTATTAGCGGCTATATTGGTTTATTCGCGCTCTCGAGTGCACTGATAGCATCCGGGCTTGCGATCTCAGCGTTAACCTCCAATCAGATGATCGCTGGGGTATTGTCGACTGGCTTGTTTTTGACACTGTGGATGGCTGAAGTGCTTGGTGTGATCTTGCCGTCGCCCCTCGATCATTTTGCGATTGGACTTTCCTTGGACAGTCGCTTCACTCCGTTTGTAACTGGAGCCGTCTATCTTTCAGATTTCGGTTGGTTTCTCATTATTACGCTACTCGGCATTCTCCTGTGTGTGGGAGCTCTGGTTCGCCGTTGACGGTCTAACTCAATGATCGGAAAAATTTTTTGGTACGGTGGGTGGTTAATCGCGGTCCTAATATTATTTTCTGCCGGATTGAAACTCCCTGAATTAATCTTGAGGCGACGCAAGACGTGGTCACGTGTCTGTAGGGGCTTTGGGGGTCTTATCATAGTTGTTGCAGTAGCTGTTCTAACTAGTGCTGCGTTAACCCGCCATGACAAACATTTCGATCTTACCCGTGAGCGCCTATTTACCCCAGATCCAAAGGCGCTTGAAGTAATTGAGTCGCTTATACGACCGGTTCGATTAACGTACTTTTCACGCGCTGATGACCCAGAAGGTATCCGCACCCAACGAATTGTTGAACTATTAGGGCAGCAAAGTAAATTCCTTGACATTGCAATCATCGACCCTGGTATTAACCCAAGGCTAGCCCGGTCGGCGGGTGTCCAATCTTACAACGCTGCATTATTAGAGGCTGACGGTCGACGGTTGGTCGTTAAGGGTGCGGATGAAACGAATATTGCGCTTGGCATACAACGTATCCTGCGTGAGGAGCGTGTCGAAATATGTTTCCTTGAGGGCCATGGTGAATATCCGAGCGATAACTATGAGTTTCACACTCATGTAGAGAAACTTGGAGGCCATGCAATGGGGCATACACACGGTTCTGAGGAGGCCGTCGTTCAAACTATTAGCCATGGCGTAGGGCGTTTTCGGCGTTCTCTTGAGTCCTTAGGCTACGACATACGGGTCATATTGCCTGCAGTCGACGGTAAAATAGACACTAGGTGTCAAGTCATTATTGACGCAGGACCACGTTCAACATATTCGGCAATCGAGAGTGCGGCGTTAGTTTCATACCTTGAATCAGGTGGCTCTGCGCTGTTGATGTATGACCTTGGTTTCCTGCTTGGCGCTGAGCATATTCAACTGTTAGAGCATCTTGGACTTCGTTTGGATAAACGAATGATTGTTGACCCGGGACTTCACTACGCAGCAGACGAAGAAATGGTTGCCGTAACCGCGTATGAGAATCATAGGATAACCGAACGAATGTCATTTTCATTCTATCCGGGGGTACGTCCACTCGAAAGAATAATTCCAGTCGAGGGAATAACAATAACTCCGCTTTTCTATAGTAGCAAAACGAGCTACCTCCAAGAGTTTCGCGATGGTATGGCCTTTAATGGGTTAGAAGCTTTAGCTAAACAAGAGAGGCTTGCTGAAAGCGGGCCGTACTTGCTGGCCGCCGCTAGCAGCGGTAGTTTTAGCAGTACGAGTACACGGGAGTTTCGGGTCATTGTGGTTGGGGATGCCGATTTTGCGAGCAATTCATTTTATCCGTATATGTCGAACAATCGAATTGCTATCGCAATGGTGCAGTGGTTAGCTCGAGAGGAGGGTAGGACTTTAGTTAGCAAGCGTATTCCAGTCCCAAAAGCAGTCAATTTAGTGAACCAACAAAGGCTGGCCCTTATCCTATGGCACGTGGTTGCTTTACCGTGCTCAATCGCA
>DPMX01000027.1:2770-3431 GCA_003540955.1 Gammaproteobacteria bacterium | reverse complement strand
CATTCCGTCAACAAGAACGCTTACGCTCCCGCCATCTTTCACAAACTCAATCGCAGCCGATTCAACGCCTCGGAAATCTGAAATCATTGGCGCGAACATTGCCAATGGCCCATTTCCCTCCTCGCTTGTAATTGCCCCGACCGCAGCAACCTGTTCTGCTGTACATGCAGAGTCAACGATCAACCCGCCTATCCAGTCACCCTCCGACATAATTGCCTTGGATTGAGCCACCATTACAAAACGCACGCCAGCCATTGCCGTTGAGCCGAAATACCCGTCACCTATTTCAAACGCAAGCGCGACCTTACAGTAATCTAAAGTCGCCGGCGTAGTTGCGTTTTTTGGGATACATGGGCATAGAAAGTCACAACTACACGCCTCCATGTACTCACCCGAAACTGACCAAGGTGTTGACATCGCCCTTCTCCCAAAATGCGTCCGAACTAAAATACTGGTCCTTGCAAAGCAAAAGGTCAACTTTTTATATTAAAATTCTCGGCATAGACTAAAAACACCTGGGTTGACTCCCTGCGGCTGAGTCGATTAAATAGCGATCTCGCGGCGCCCCAACGTCGCGTTTCTGTTTAAAGTTCGTAGTTTTACTCCGAAGCCGAACGTACAACGGCCGGGTAGCTCAGTTGGTAGAGCAGAGGGCTGAAAA
>DPMX01000027.1:0-2444 GCA_003540955.1 Gammaproteobacteria bacterium | reverse complement strand
GTGTCGACAGTTCGATTCTGTCCCCGGCCACCATTCATCCCTCATAGTCTATCCAATTATGCGGTGGAGGCGGGGAAATACGCTTAGGACCTCTCCGGCTGAGTCTTCGAAGATAGTCGCCGCAGTACAGTTCTGAGCCTTTAAAATTTTACTCCACAAAATTCCATCAATAACGGAGTCGCTCTATGCGAACTAAGCACCATGGATATATAAATTCTGAAGCCCTCAGCACAAACAGGGAAAACGGCCGCAATAGAAAAATTCTAACATTCGATGCTCTGAGCCGACTGCCTATGGTGGCGGAACGCGATTCGCGGTATCTTTTTGCCCATTGAATAATAGAAATAACGGAGTTTTAGATGGACCGGATCTGGACCACACTGCTGCTGGTCATAATAGCAGCAGCATCAATCGCCGAAGAGAATCTCTATATCTGTGACGCCTCTACTGTATTAGAGTTAAGTGAAGCTGGCTCGCTAGAAAATTCCGACTTTGCGAAGGCTATTTCGATGCACCAGGCGCGATTCGCAGTGGATCGGAAAAGCGGCATCGTTGCCGGTGGCCCGTTTGCTACCATCGACGCTAAAGATGGTCGAATCTTGAGTTCTGGTAGTGAAGAGGAGGCGCTAAAAATTGTATGGTTGGCGGAAGGCCCATTCACTCACCTGAAATACCTGTGGGTGCGTAGCTATGCCAACGGCCCGAAAAAACCGTTTCTCGGGGTCACAGGGAACGTGGTTATCACTGGCACCTGCGAATAGCGCCCTCGCCTTATGACTAAAACCCCGATACATTTTGGTTAACACTGACCACACCTGCATAAAGTCGAATGGAGCTTGGAAGAATATGTCCTACCCGCTAACTAAAAAGATGTCAGCCTATTGCTCTATATCGTTAGGTTACAGACTCGTTTCATACTAAAATAACAACCTTAAACGCAGGAGTACGTGCATCAACCCTATTACCGCGTCCCGTGCTTGCCACGCACTAGCAGCCGTTATATGTATCTTTGGCCCACTTATTGTTGCGGCAAACGAGCTCGTGATTACCCCCGAATCACGGCCTACATGTCACGCACTGCCACATGAGATCAAATTCGAAAATGAATTTGGCTCAGTAGGTTTTATGAAGAATATAGCGGAACATCCTGATTCAATCCGCGCGGTCGCATCACGCCTGCTATCAAAAGCAGTGCAATCACGTGAATTTAAAGAACTACCAAAGTGTGATCATATCTGCTCATCGAGACCGCAATCAGATGTCGTTTATCGTGTTCAACCTACGGTCTTTCTTCCCGAACGGAAGCAACAAGCACTATGCTTAAGTTCGGAAAAACGGACGAAATTAAAACCGCTGCGCTTCGACAAAAAAGAGTTCAATACTGTTGAGGAACTCAATACTTGGATTATGGATCTTTCCCAAGGACGCGGAGCGGACGGGAAACTATTATACAAACTATGTGGCGGTAATTGCAGTCCGCGATATCAGTTCTATATTGCGAAACGTATGGACAAGCTTTTTGTCGAGACTGAAATACTTTGTGGACTCGCACGTGATAGGAAAAGTGATCAATATGCCGTGTCTACGTCGATCCGGTGGCAATGTTCCGATAACTAAGCTATCTGACAAAACTGATTGTCTACACCTTATAAAGGCGTTACAAAGAATAAGGATTTAAAAATCTAGTGAAGCCTAATCAAGCCGTCGATCATTCGTCTCTGTATCACCGCGCAACTCGCCACTTCGCATGGCCTTTCCTAGTAGCAACATCCTCGGCCATTTTAGCTAGCGGATTCCTATTAGACCGCGAGATTTTGTATTTTAATCTGTCCTACGCGTGGATCGTTGCCTGGTTACTTTTACTCGAGATCGGCGTGCCTTACCGATCGTCATGGCGTAAAACTGATGGGCAACTCGGCCCGGATCTTGGCCATACAATCCTGAATAAGGGACTAGTTCAACTGCTTATCGTCCAGCTAATTGGCCTTGGTATTGTTGGCGCCAATGACAGTTCAACAGTCGCAACGCTACCTTTGCCGATTCAAATAATAATTGGTTTAGTGGTCTCTGAAATTGGACTTTATGGTGCACACCGGCTGGCACATGAATGGCCTCTATTATGGCGCTGTCACGCTGTACACCACAGCGTAAAGAAACTCTGGTTAGTGAATACGGGACGTTTCCACTTTATCGACTCGTTAGCTAGTGTCCTTGCGAGCGTTCCCTTTCTATTGTTATCGGGGATCTCTATGGACGCAATAGTATGGGTAAGTGCGATAACAGCGTACCTTGGTGTATTAACACACTGTAATGTTGATATGGATTGCGGTTGGCTAAACTATGTTTTCAATACACCTAACCTTCATCGTTGGCATCATTCTGACAAACGCGACATAGGCAACAACAATTACGGCGAAAACTTAATGCTTTGGGATATACTTTTC
>DPMX01000182.1 GCA_003540955.1 Gammaproteobacteria bacterium | reverse complement strand
TTTCCGATCGTGATAAAAAATGGCTTTGCCCAGCTCTTCTGCGGTCCACGTAATCGGGTCTCGGTCCGGGTACCACGTATAATCGCCACAAAACACCTCATTGCGATTGCCTGACGGATCGAAGAAATAGATTGTACGTCCTCGCGTGATTCCGTGGCGTGTCGGTCCAATGTCTATCGATATATTGTGCATTCCCATAATATCTGCGGCGTGAAGGATCTCCTCCCAAGTATTGAGCAGAAACGACGCGTGATGGAATTTATTCGCTTCTGGGTATTGAATGAATGCAATATCGTGCGCCTTGTTTGAGCATGAAAGAAATGCACCAGTCATATTAGATTCGGGATCGAGCACACGCTCCGTTAGAGCGAATCCCAAAACGTTGACGAAGAAATCGACCACATCCACTATACTTGGACCATAGAGCAAACAGTGATCAAATCGATTGACTTGCATACCTTTTAATCCTTCAGGCCAAGGATCAGGATTTAAATAACCTAGACCGTTGCCTGCGTGTTGCTTCTCAGCATAAAGCTCAAT
This sequence comes from Gammaproteobacteria bacterium, assembly GCA_003540955.1. Classification (GTDB taxonomy): domain Bacteria; phylum Pseudomonadota; class Gammaproteobacteria; genus UBA11873. Next base: position 5,071 of record DPMX01000182.1, on the reverse strand, counting down.
CGAGTGACCACTAGGAATCAGGAAACGAATACGATGGCCGCATCCTTTTAGTTCCTCCGCTGGCATACGCTCCACATCGATGCCGTATTCTCGGATCGCAACCTCGAAGCGGTCGAGGTCAGCCATGGAATGAACTTTGAAGCCCAAAAACTCCATCCCAGGCTCATCCGCCTCGCGTAGAACAAGTGAAAAACAGTCATGCTCGTCCCACGCCTTAAGGTACACCCTACCCTGTTCATCTTCGCCAGTTTTGATCATTCCAAGGCGCTCTACATAATGCGTCAGCGATGGTTCCATTTCTAACACGCGTAAACAAGTGTGTCCTGGCCGCATGACTCCGCTGTATGACATTTCGTATTCGTCCGTTCTGTGATATTTTGCTTATGTCGAAATAGCAATAGCGGCCGCGAATGCCACTAGGCTAGTTCGAATGGTTACGTAAAAACCCTACCGGAAGAATTCTCAAATCGCCTTCCGGAATCAACCTGCACGCCAGCGCGATACCATTTGACTCATCTTTCTCACTAACTTGTGCGCGACTCATTTTTTTCGTCCGATACTTACCATTGCCAAGAATTCGAACCCGGCAGATACCGCAGCCACCACCACGACACCCTACCGGAATTCCTTGGAGTCCCAATCGCTCCATTGCTAGCAGGACATTCTGCCCTCGTTTACACAAAAAGGTATCCCCAGTATCCAAAATAGTAATTTCGAAGCTCTCATCTTGGGTCATTTTATTGTTCAAAATTTCTTAAATAACGCGCTTCGACGTGCGGGTTCCAGAGCATCCGCAGCTGTAAGGAAAGACTCCATAAAAATATGTTCCTCGAACAACCGCCCCCGCATCAAAGTTGTAATACACGCATCAATCATCGGCGGGGGTCCGCATAGGGAAGCCTTGTGTCCTGCAAAACCATTTTCGAAATGTGTAGTCGCGAGGTCGTGGATTAAACCACGCGCTCCCTCCCAAGATTGATCATCGGCCGCGTCCGATAGTGAGACAAGGTAGGTAAAGTTAGCATGATCGCGAGCCAAACCTGAAAAGAGGTCGAAGTAATAAAGCTCATCTTGATTACGGGCACCATACAGCAATGTAATTTCGCGTGAGTCACCGGCCTCAAGTAGATCCAATATCATTGATTTCGGACTGGACAAACCTGATCCGCCTGCGAGAAATATAATCGGCTCTAAAGCCGACTTACGTACGAAAAAACGACCAAGCGGTGCTGCAAATGACAGCTGGTCGCCCACGCTCAATTGATTATGCAGATACGCCGTCCCCTCACCGCCGTCGACTAAACGTATGTTGAGCTCGATCAAATTTGCACTTGAAGGTGGGCTGGCTATAGAGAATGCCCGCGGATGCTTCATATCTCCGATCGACAAATTAATGTACTGGCCCGCCTGAAATGCAACGCCATCACCATCGACATCGATCCAAACCCCCTTTATGGTTGGGGTTAACTGTTCAACGCGGGCAACGATGCCGAGGAAATCCTCGATAACATAACCCTCAGCATCCGGTTCCTCATCGACCTCAGCCTCAACAACCACATCCGAGTCGACGGTAGCGCAGCACGCAAGAGTCATGTTTTCGTCTCGTTCGACATCCATCAATGCGAAAGCCGAGGCGTGATTGTGGCTAATCTCACCCTCTAAGATGTTGACTTTACACGTACCGCACAAGCCATGATTACAAGCGTAGGGCAGCCATATTCCTGCTCTAAGTGCCGCGTCGAGAATAGTCTGGCCGACTTCAACATCAATGGTCTCACCGAGAGGTTCGATAGTGACCCGAAAACTCATATAACGCCGCGCTCAAATCCCGGTGCCAAACATCCCATTCAAACCGGGCGACCGAATCTGCAGGTAAGTCATGTGGCCTATTCCATTTTCCTTCAAACTCTTATCCAAATCCGGTTGCCAAGGTTTTTGGTCGAGTTCCCATTCAAGGGTTTCAATGTCGAGCTCAGCGGTATCAGGATGCGTCACATAGTCCAATTTAAACATCTGCTCTAAAAAATCGCGCAAGATCATGTCGACTGGTGCGCGATACGCAGATGGGCAAGAGTACAATAAGTGTTTCTCCCACTGTATATAAAAATTAATATCGCCGCCGTATTTTTCTTCGCGATTTTCGGATTTAAATTCGTAACCACCACCTAAGTGTTTTACCGCCATCTCGAAAGCACCTCTGAAAGTTAGGCCGCTTCATCGGAGTTCGTTTGAGGAGTTGGCTTTTCTGACCGCCACGCCTCCCAATTTTTATGATCAGGAGAACCTCGATATTCTCCCGTATCGACATCCTTTTTTAGATGCAACCATTCCGCATACTCAAAGATATCACGCGCACCACCTGCCTCTCCACGGTATATTTGTTGTGGTGGAATCAAGGATTGTACGAATTTCTCAGGTTCGCGGTTAAAAATATCAGCACACCCATCTGAACAACAATGATGCTTCGTATCTGCCCACTCAACTATGCGAACACATATTTTTTGCGGATCATCAGGCTCGGTAAAGAAGACCGGGATCTGGCAGACCTGACACACCATTGGTAATCGGTTGTTGAAGTAACGCTTACCGGCGTTTTCCTGCTCGCGCATAAACAATAAACGTGGACGATACATCGTATCGAACAATTCTCCATACTTCTCTGACATCCAATCAAGTTCTTCGTCTTCAGGCACCCACGTATGCAGGCCAAGCGCATTACCATATTGATATAGCGTGGCCCAAAGTTCATGCGTGACGCGAGTTTTCTCCTTTGTCGCAACTTCGTGGTACTTTGGCAACCGAATACCGTATCGATTCAAATCGTGAAACAGCGCAATGCCGTTCCCTTCCCAGTAAATCTCCCATGCCTCTTTCCAAGACATGACCTTTTTCGGCAGCATGTAATCCATCATCGTTCCGACCAAGCCAAGCAAGCGGTAGCCACGCCAGAACCACTTGTCCAACCAGGCCTGGACGATAGGAACATTATCCTCATGTTGTTCCAGCATAAACTTTACAACTTCGAGGCCCAACGTCATATGTCGGGACTCATCTGATTGTGCAGAAAATCCAAACGTTGTCGTTGCCATGTCACCGTTATAGGCTGCACCTGACACGAATGGCATGAACAACAAATTGGTTAATACATATTCGAACGCAAATGAGATTGAAGTGACGAACTCAAACGGGCCAGCACTCATGGCGTCCTCAAAAAAACTCTTCGGGATCGATAAATACCAAGCACGATCCCGAATATGTGCAAAACCATGCATGCCGTTAAAGAATTTATTGTAGTGGCTAAATGCATGCAGCTGAGTTTGCGCGTGACGTAACTCATCTATAGATTGCATTTGACACGCAACCCGTGCCCCAGCGCCTCGAAAAGCTCGTCCTGCATGAGCAAACCCACGGTGAGCCGCATATTCGAGAGGCGTAATGCCTTGCAACCATAATTTGACCGCACTCATGTAGCGCGCATCACTAATGTTCAGCTGTCCGTTGTTTTGTTGGAAGGCATCTAAAATAGCGTAGAGCTTACGCTCTTTTTCACTTTGGTACTTCCAGTACGATTCCATCGTGAGTCGAAACGGATCTTCCCATTTATCCCAATCAAGAATTTTTATGCCTTCATATTTGTCGTAGGGAAAGACCTGATCCATTGGTTGATAAGTCGTCTCCCAGTCAAGGCCACGAGTCATCAAACTATATCGTTCCTTCAGTCCTAAACGTTTCGCTTTAACCATGAATTATCCTTGTTCGGTAATTAACTCTACAATTTATTGCTTCAATGCCGTGATTGAAGTTTCAACTAGCTATTCCAAGAAAGAACGAACTCATCGTCAGTCTCGTCAATATTGCCACCAATTGAAATTAGGTTTATGTGTATTTCTTGCAAATCAAACTCACGTCCCATTTTTTCCGCAACCGTCTCTCGGCGTACAATCAACCTCCCAGGGCAATCAATCTTCACCATTCCGGGACTCTCATTCGCAATAGCGCTGCTGTTGTCTTCCAAAATTGCTTCGATAATCGCCTGCGCCTCGGAATTGTTCTGTAAGGCAATAAATACTTTATCTGTCATCCTGTCATTCCTAGATATCAAGGCCAATCTTGTTGCCGCGCACCATTAATAGGTCCGCTATTTCGTCGACCGCTTCGCCACTTCCCTCCTCGAACGCAGCGTCAGCAAGCGGTTTTAGTGCATCTTGAACTCTAGGAGTCCATGTGGTCACCCATCTTTGGACGTGTACTTTATTCGTCTCCGATTCTTGCACCGCGCGCTTTATTACTCCATCGACCCAGCGTGATGCCTCACCAAACCACTCGACCGTAAATTCATTCATCATCGAATACGCGGCGCCAGTATGCTTTGTAACCACTCTATCAAACCTATCGAAAAACAAGGGATAGAGCATCCCATCAATCAGAAAATTTTGTAGTACATGAAGTTCGAACCAATCTTTAGTTACCATCGCCTCCTCCATGAGAGCACGGAGCGGCTGCCACATCGCATGCTTTACCCACAACGCTTTGGTATCTATTAATATTTCGGGATCATTGTCAGCCAATATTAATCCAATGCGCGTTATATATTGTGCGATACCTAGGTGGTCCATCATCTGAAACGCAGCAGCGGATGTCACAGGAGCCCCGAAACCGTACGCCGCAATATAGCTATTGTTGGTATTTGCCGCCCAAGCAACGTGACGGAGAGGGAGCACTATCTGCCGAATCTTATCCCGCCACACCTCTTCCACGTTTTCCATCAGTCCCCGCGACTCAACAAAGTTGAAATTATTTTCTTGGGAATCTTGTTGCTTTCCTCGCCGGATCGTCCAAGTACCATAGTAGTACTGTCGAGGATCAATCAGATCATCAAAGTCATCCATGTGGACGACGGTACGAGACATATCATAAAGCGTCTTTGTCGGATCCCAGGTTGGTCTGTAATGCTGATTAAGTATCGGCTGCAACCCCCAGACTGATTCTTGGTAGCGTGTCGCATTCTTGTCGGGACCTATTTTTTCAGCGATATGATCGAACGTCTTACGGACGGGGTCGACAGAAGTCG
>DPMX01000354.1:8075-15835 GCA_003540955.1 Gammaproteobacteria bacterium | reverse complement strand
GCAAGTTTTGCACTATCCCCACCAATACTCGCGGCATTTTTATGGACCCATTCGGTTGCTGCTATGCAATCGTCGATGCCTGCCGGGAAACGATGTTCCGGCGCGAGCCGGTAATCTACCGCGACAACCAAAAGGTCTGCTTGGTTGGCAACGTACCGGCACATGTTGTCGTGTGTTTCGAGATCACCAATAACCCAACCGCCTCCATGATAGAACACCACTACCGGGAAACTATTTTCAGCAGACTCTCGCGGCCTATAAATCCGGATCGGAATTACACCTTCGTTACTTGAGATCTCGAGGTCCTCCGTATGGTGAATTTCGATAATGTCCCCTTGAAGATTCTGTATTAATTCGAGAAAAGCCGTACGACAAACATCAACCGCCATTTCATGTAACGCCGGGCCGCCTTGGGCTGCTATATTCTTCAATAGAGTGTCTGTACTATTATCCAAGGGCATTTGCTTTTCCTCCGAATGATTCTTGTTGTCTGCGGTGGTGAATACGGATTTAACCGACATCAGTCTACATTAATAATTGGCCCCAAATTAGCCTTCAATTCTCGAAAATTTTCTCTGCAGCTTCTACTGTCTGGGCGATTAAGGTATTTATCGTCATCGGCCCGACACCGCCTGGAACAGGGGTGAAGGCATAACAATGATCTAAAACTGCGTTGAGCTCAATGTCACCCACCCCACCAGGGTGATAGCCAGCATCGACTACTACGGCACCTGATTTTACCCAATCTCCCCTAATAAATTCGGGTATGCCAACCGCCCCAACTACGATATCCGCTTGCCGCACAAATTTCGCCAAATCCTGAGTACGCGAGTGGCAGATTGTCACCGTTGCATTGTGGTTCAAGAGCATTGCCGCCATCGGCTTACCGAGAATCGGACTTCGCCCGATAACCACAGCGTGTTTCCCACCTATTTCTATTGAGTAATGCTCAAGCAGATGCATGATGCCCGCGGGCGTTGCGGATCCATATGCCCGCTCTCCCATCGCCATCCGGCCGAAGCCCCAAGTCGTAACCCCATCTACATCCTTGTCGGGTGAGATTCGATCAAAGCAGACCCGCTCATTAATTTGTTTTGGTACTGGATGTTGCAGCAAAATACCGTGAACGTCGGGATCGGCGTTTAATTGATCTATTTCAGCTAATAATTCAGCTGTCGTGGTTTGTTGAGGAAGTACGACACGCAAAGATGTCATACCCACGCGTTCACAAGCGCTTCCTTTCATTTTGACGTAGGTTGCCGATGCCGGGTCGTCACCAACCAAAACTGTCGCCAATACAGGTGAGCGACCGGCCATTTTTGCTTTTATCGCGGCAACTCGAATCGACAATGAAGCTTCATACTCTGAGGCCAAGGCCTTGCCGTCTAACACTTTAGGAGGCATCTTTATTCACCCCTTGACTAGCTTATCGCTAGCACGATTTTTCCCATCTGCTCCGATTTCCACATCCGTTGATGCGCGGCCACCCCCAATTCTATCGGAAATACTTGATCAAGCACGGGTTCAATTTTATGTTGCTCGACAAATTCGAGCATGCTGCGGAATTCACTCGGCATGCCCATTGTTGTTCCTTGAATTCGAGCTTGCTTAAAGAACATCTTAGCCATTTCCAATCCCTCATCCGGATTACCCAACGTCGCACCGAAAAAAACAAACCGCCCGCCAACGTTTAAGGTATTCATTGCATTATTCATAACCGTACCGCCCGCACTGTCGATTACAATATCGATCCCGCCGCTCATTTGCCGGATCGCTTTGTCCCAGTCGCGCTCGTGGTAGTTGACACCATCGACAGCTCCTATCGCTCGCGCCGCCGTAAGCTTTTCATTACTACCGCTGGTCACGTAGACCTCGGCGCCATGAAATTTTGCCCATAATAATGCAAAGCTAGCAACGCCGCCCCCAACGCCAGTTACTAATACCTTTTGTCCCCTGGAGACCTCGCCGTGCGTTATCAACGCACGCCACGACGTTAGTCCTGCCAAAGGAATTGCTGCAGCTTGATCCCATGATAGGTGTGTGGGTTTTGGTGCTATGTCAGAGACGGGAACACAAATGGCTTCTGCAAAAGTCCCTTGATCCGGCATACCAAGTACGCGGAAATCTTTGCCACCACATCTTGGATCATCTCCCCAATTTCGGGCAGGATAAATTACTACTTCGCTGCCGATTATCGACGAATCGACGCCAATCCCAACACTATCAACTATTCCTGCACCGTCAGATCCCCCTACGCTTGGGAGCTGTATTCGGGGATATTTGCCGACGGTGATCCAAGCATCGCGCCTGTTCAACGCCGCTCGTTTTATTCTTACTCGAACCTCCCCTTCAGCGGGTTCCGGAACCTTGATATCTTGGATAACTAAATTCTCTGGCCCACCCAGTTCACTTAACACTAATGCCTTCATTCTATTAGTCCTTTGTAACCGATAATTGATTGCCTGGGCAAAAACAACTGAACATATTCACGGTGTTTGGGTGAAATCAATGAAAAACTTCTAGCGGCCCAAAAAAGTATATTTTTCTTTTTTAACGAATGCTGCAACACCGCCCTTTGCGTCTTCCGTACTCCCGGCAAGCCCCGCAATTGCTCGGGTTTCGTACTCCATTTGCGTTTCGAGCGTATTATTGAAGGAATCGGCAAATAAGCGCTTAATCTCACCATGCGCTTTTGTCGGACCCTCCGCTAGCTGACAAGCGCAGGAACGAGCAGTGGTTAGCAGGTCCTCATCGGCGACAACTTCTGTTACGAGCCCGATAGCACAAGCTTGTTCAGCGTTAAGCATTGGATTTAAAAGCGCAAGCTCTTTTGCTTTCCTCAAACCAATCAGCCGGGGAAGGAAATAAGAACTACTCCCGTCAGGAGAAAAACCAATTTTGGAATACGCCATTGTGAATTTTGCCGATTCGGCAGCAAACACGATATCGCCCGTTATCGCGATGCTCATTCCGGCCCCCGCGGCAATTCCATTTACCGCAACGATGAGCGGCGCATCCATCCGATAAAAACGCGCAACCGCAGCATGCAAAGTAGTTGTCATACCCCTAATATGCTCTGCCATCTGATCCCCTTTCTCACTGAAGCCGACGACATCCCCACCCGCACAAAACATCTTACCTTCGGCCGTTAAAATTACCGCTCGTATGTCAGGGTTTGACGCGCAATGAGTGGCAGCCTGATGCAATTCTTCAGCCATCTTTAAGTTCAGTGAGTTGGCGGCATCAGGTCGCGACAAAGTAATAGTCGCAAGTTGATCGTTGAGGTCGAATTTTAATGTTTCATACGACATTTTAAATTCCTTTCCATTATGTAATCAGTGACCGTTTAAAGATTCACGCCTAGTCGTAAATCTTTCTTTTCTAAGAGACAGGCTCTTCATTATCCGACGGCGCTCAAGGGGGTGCATCCTTCCCCATTTCGCAATTTCATCGAGCGTCCGAAAGCACCCATGACACATTCCGATTTCTTCATTGATCTGACAAACCTCGACACATGGCGACTCACTCATCCTACTCATGTCTCTATCTTCATAGCGAGTTCGCCAAGGTACTTAAGTCCGCAGACTGCACGACTACCGTACCAGGACAACATTTCGCCATCGACGAGCATTACCGGCATTTGTGCATCAAGCAAGGTTGACACCTCATCGACGTGTTTTTTACGGAAGGCATAAGGCTCACTACTTAATAAAACTCTGTCGACAACACCAATGTAATCTTCTAAGACGATCGAAGGATAGCGCGTCGTCGATACTTGCGGGAACGACTCCCAATTTATCAGTTTTAACACACGTGAAATATAAGTATCCGGGGATATCGTCATCCAGGGGTTTCGCCATATCAAATACAAGATTCGTTGAGTAGGCCAATCACGCATTGATAGCAAGTTGTCTTTCTTAGTCCGAAATTCTTGCGCCAATGCTGCCGCTTCTTTCACGCGAGAAAATATGAAGCCAATGAGTTCATATAAATCTAAGTTGTCATCAGGGCCAATCGGATGCGTTACAATTATGTTATCTACAAAAGCTTTTATTTCGCTAACCAATTCAAGTCGATTTTCGTCAATATTAACGATTACGTGGGTCGGCGCCTGTTTGCGCAATTTCTCAATATCAACATCTTTTGTGCCTCCTATTTTTGGGATCTTCCTAACAGTTTCACGGGGGTGAATACAAAATCCGGTACGACCTACGATCTGCTGCGCTAGCCCAAGGTCGCATAGTAACTCTGTAATACTCGGCACAAGGGATATTATGCGCGCACTGGATTGAGCCTTTTTATGCGCCGCACCAACTGCGTCGGTGCGTACTTCTGTAATTGACATGAACCGTTAAATTCCCAACGTTACGTTCACATGTTTCGCCGATATTCTCCACCGACCTCATATAACGCACTTGATATCTGTCCGAGGGATGCCGTCTTTACCGACTCGATCAATTGTTCAAACACGTTATCTCGATTGCGGGCAACGTCTTTCAATTGAATCAGTTCTTCGTTGAACTTCTCAGAATGAATCGTTTGAAAATTCCTTAACGCATCGATTTGATCTTGCTTCTCTCCCTCTGTCGACCGCATCAATTCAAGTTCGTTCACCTGCTCTTCTTGACCTTCTTCTGGAAGGAACGTATTAACCCCAATTAGCGGAAGACTACCATCGTGTTTTTTACCTTCGTAATGCAAGCTTTCATCCTGGATCTTGCCTCGTTGATACATTGTGTCCATGGCACCAAGTACTCCGCCTCTTTCTGAAATTCGATCGAACTCTTGATAGACAGCCTCTTCTACCAGATCGGTCAATTCATTGATGATGAATGACCCCTGCCAAGCGTTCTCACAGAAATTTAGCCCCAGCTCGCGGTTAATCACTAGTTGTATTGCTACCGCACGACGCACGGACGATTCCGTAGGCGTTGTAATCGCCTCATCAAAAGCGTTCGTATGCAAACTGTTGCAGTTATCTAACAGTGCGTACAACGCCTGTAGCGTCGTACGGATATCGTTGAAACTGATCTCCTGTGCATGCAGGCTACGACCAGAAGTCTGAATATGATATTTAAGCACTTGACTCCTTGGACTTGCGTTATACCGTTCCCGCATAGCTCGCGCCCAGATTCGCCGCGCTACCCGCCCAATTACCGTGTATTCCGGATCCATCCCATTGCTGAAAAAGAAACTTAAGTTCCCAGCAAAATCCTCTATGTTCATTCCACGGGCGAGGTAGTACTCAACTATTGTGAATCCGTTCGACAATGTGAAAGCTAGTTGTGAAATCGGATTGGCGCCGGCTTCTGCTATGTGATAACCACTGATCGAGACGCTATAAAATTTTACAATCTTGTGATCAATAAAATACTGCTGCACGTCACCCATCATTTTCATTGCGAATTCGGTTGAAAATATGCAGGTATTTTGCGCCTGGTCTTCCTTTAAGATGTCAGCTTGGACTGTGCCGCGAATGGTCGATAGAGCTTTTTCCTTGATCCTCTCGTAGGTTTCAATTTCGACTACCTTATCTCCCGAAATTCCCAACAGACCCAGACCAAGTCCATCGTTCCCCGGAGGTAGTTCGCCCTTATATGTTGGCCGGTTTTGTCCCTCAAAATAAGTTGCAATTCGTGTTTCCGTCGAACCCCACTGCCCAATCTCTTTTAGATATTTTTCAATTTGCTGGTCTATTGCCGCGTTCACGAAGAATGCAAGAACGATCGGTGCTGGTCCGTTAATCGTCATTGATACCGATGTAGTTGGCGCGCATAAATCAAAACCTGAATAAAGTTTCTTCGCATCGTCAACGCTCGCGATCGATACTCCGGAGTTTCCTATCTTGCCATAGATATCCGGCCTCTCATGTGGATCTTCGCCGTACAAAGTAACCGAATCAAATGCGGTAGAAAGCCTCGCAGCGGATTGACCTGCTGAGAGATAATGGAACCGCCTATTGGTTCGTTCTGGAGTTCCTTCGCCGGCAAACATACGAGTAGGCTCTTCCCCCGCTCGGCGGTAAGGAAATACGCCGCCCGTAAAAGGATAACCACCAGGTAAATTTTCCTTCATCAAGAAAATCAATAGATCACCCCAGCCGGAGAATTTGGGTGGCGCTATTTTAGGGATCTGCTGGTGGCTTAAGCTTTCAATATAATTTGCCCCTTCGACCGACTCTCCACGCACGTCATAAGAATAAGTTTCATCGGTAATAGCTTTGATCCTCCGAGGCCACTCAGCCAACAATTGACACGCTTCATCACCCAGTTCCTCTAGGGCAGAATTGTAGAGTTGGCGTAAAGACATCAACGACTGTTCGCTAGGTTCAGATAGTGCATCTTTCGAAAACGCCTCAAACACTTTCGGTAAATAAGGATCGTCTATCGCTTTTAAAGCCTCATAACAATGCTGTGCCGTGTTTGCTGCGTTGCAAGCGTCCGTTTCAATATGGTTATTTATCGCACGGCCTTGTTTTGCAATTTCGGATAAGTAACGTGCCTTGTCTCCCGGAATCAAAATCGTTGCACGTGGTTCCTTGGTCACCGGATCAATGTCTGGAGTGCGTATCTTGTCGCCGACACCGCTCTTTTTTGCCAACAACCCGCACAAATACATAAACATCCACGTCATTCCTGGATCGCTGAACTGACTTGCGATAGTTGGGAACACCGGTATATCTCCGTCGGAGATATCGAACTTCCCATGATTACGTTTCCACTGTTTACGCACATCACGTAAAGCATCATCAGCACCGCGTTTATCGAATTTATTCAAAATAATCACTTCGGCGAAATCCAGCATGTCGATTTTTTCCAACTGACTAGCTGCACCATATTCAGTCGTCATCACATAGATAGGTAAGTCAACGAAATCAACGATCTCACTATCACTCTGCCCTATACCGGCAGTCTCGACGATGACCAAGTCGAACGCGAGTGATTTTAGAAACTCGACAGCATCACCCAACATCGCGCTCGTCGACAAATGCTGTCGACGAGTCGCCATCGAACGCATATACAACCCTTTGTTACGTAGGCTGTTCATGCGGATCCGATCACCAAGGAGAGCACCGCCGGTCCTTCGGCGAGTCGGATCTACCGCGAGCACAGCAATTTTAATATCAGGAAAATATTGTACGAAGCGCGATAAAATTTCGTCAGTTACGCTACTCTTCCCTGCACCCCCAGTCCCGGTGATGCCGAGCACCGGGACTTTGCCGCTGGCCATCCTCCATTGCTTACGCAAAATATCGAGTTTTGCCCCCGAGATGACGTCGTCCTCAATAGCCGATAGCATTTGCGAAATTGAGAGGTGGTCATCGATAGATATACCGACCGGTTCTACCGATCCTACGGAATTTAGAGTCGTGCGAGAGACAAGATCGGCAATCATTCCGACTAAACCCATAGTCATGCCATCGTTCGGATGATAAATTCGCTCTACCCCATACTCATGTAACTCGGCTATTTCATCCTTAGTGATCGTTCCACCACCGCCACCAAACACCCGAATATGTCCTGCTCCAGCCTCCCGAAGCATATCGACCATGTAACGAAAGTATTCGGAGTGGCCACCCTGGTAGGAACTCACGGCGATGCCGTCTGCATCCTCTTGGATCGCGGCACGTACGACATCGCTTACAGAACGATTATGACCAAGGTGGATCACCTCCGCGCCTTCACCTTGAATCAAGCGACGCATTACGTTTATCGCAGCATCATGACCGTCAAAAAGGGACGCCGCCGTTACAAAACGTA
>DPMX01000354.1:0-7773 GCA_003540955.1 Gammaproteobacteria bacterium | reverse complement strand
CCGCCGTTACAAAACGTAATGGGCTCGGCTTCGCCTCATTCCCGGTAGCTTCAGAAACTCGATGTGGTCGCGTGCTCATTGTGAGAGATACTCCCAGGGTAGTTATGATTTGTTAGAATTTAATGCGAGTGCACTGATCATTTGTCGCTTCAAACCTTCGTGCAATTCAAAAATATGTTTTTCTACGCGGGAAATTAGTAGCCATTGATAGACGATTCCGATTATCGAAGCGCAAAATTGTTCAGCGATCGATCGAACATCTACATCAGAACGTACATTTCCTGAGGTTATCCCAGCTCTAATCCATGCTTCCACATCGGCTCGCCGTCGTTGATGCACATTTGCAATAACATTCTTTAACCCGGTATCTGGACCAATCGAATCGAACCATAAGATATAGAATGCGCGGATCCGGTCGGCGGCCTCTACTACAAAGCGATAGTGAGCGTCTGTCGCGGCCAATATTGCCGGAAGTCCATTTTTCTCTCTAACCGCCGCACTTAGTTCTCGCAACCAATCATCTCCAACTGAGTGAACGATGAAAGTGAACAATCCGGCTTTGTTACCAAAGCGGTAGCTGGCGAGGCCGCGGCTGTAGCCTGCAGATTCTCCGACATCTTTCAGATGAGTGCCGGCCGTCCCTCGTGCAACTATGAGACGAATTGCCGACTGCAACATCAACGCATCAGATTGAGCGGTGCGTTCCGCCTGAGTACGTCTTAATGTTTCTTCAGCTGATACTGCGAACATTTCCTAATTATCTGGAGTATATTACTTGTTTGCAACAAGTAAATGCCCAAACCGCACATTACTCAAACTTTGTGAGCACCCGGCCCAACCCTATCGCTCTAGCAAACTTTCTGCTTTTGACTCCCCCAGCAGGAACTGGGGTATTACATATCCCGGTTGAAGTCCTTATAAGGCGACTTACCGTTTTCAAATAACGTTGAATCAACAAGCACAGACAAGGCCTGAGCCCGATTGACGAGTGTTGAGGTGCGAATAATCTTAGTTACCAACAACCCAATGAGATTGTACCTTTAAGAAATACGACCTATACAGAAAGCTAACTCCCGGTCATACCCAGTCCTTCTGCAATCTTGAGCAAAATATCCTCCATTTCCCTCGCATCGGATAAGAATGAAGGAAAATCAAGAATCAAGCGATTTACACCGATTCGCTGGTATTCCTCGTAGTCCTTGAGTACACCGTCGGCCGTGCCGGTTATTACGACAGCTGTCGTCTCGATTGTTGCACTATCGCGCCCGGCCTCCTCTGCCATTTGTTTCAAGCTCGCCATTGATTGGACAAGATTACCTTCGCTACTGAATGCGTCGTCCGGGCCGGTGGTAACTACCTGCCAACCATCTGCGTGATCTACAATCCGCTTAAAACAAGCTTTGCCATTTCCACCAATCGTAATCGGGGGATGAGGTTTCTGAATCGGTTGGGGACGGCACTGGACATTCGAAAAATCGTAATAGTTTCCGTGGAACTCTGGTTCCTCCGCGGTCCAAAGCTCCTTCCAGATCTGAATATGCTCCTCAGTTTGCGCCCAACGTCGAGCAAATGATACCCCTAAGGCGTCAAACTCCTCTTCTAACCAGCCAGCGCCAATACCAGCTATTAGCCGACCATTCGACAATACATCCAACGAAGACATCATCTTCCCGCTAACGATTGCATGGCGGTAAGGGGCAACTATAACGGTGAAACCTAGCCGGACACTTTTTGTACAACCCGCAATGTAGGAAAGGCTGGTAAAGGGTTCAAGGTGAGCGCCCTTCGGATCCGCGATGTAGTCTCCAGTTCTACTGTAAGGGTAACTAGTGCTAATATGAGTCGGCATTACCACATGGTCGGGGGCCCATACGGATTCAAAACCTTGTGTTTCCGCCAACTGGGCCATAGCAAACATATTTTCATGGGTCGCCATAGCACCGAACATGGGGAGCATAAAACCTATCTTCATGTTCAAGACCTCTTCCTTTATACAAACCTTTACACCCAAAACGACTCTAATTTATGAGTTGAGCTCATAACGTTACTCTGAAGGAAAGTAGCTTTCAATCAATAGTTTATAACTACTAGGCAATATGTTCAGCAAATCTAAGACGCTATTGGGCTGTTCAAAAGGATTTAGAACCAACCACCAATCCTGCCGTCTCAGTAGTACTAACAAACATCACGAAACCTAAACATTTTTCCTTTGAAATCAATTCTGCTATAGACTTCTTATTACTTAACGTAATTTTACGGTGAGTTATGGAGACATAGCCGTAAATAATTAAGTCGACGATGTTAACGAATGTGTTGTAGCAGGAGATTGTAATGCCCGAAGTAATTCTACAAGTATATCCAGCGCTAGGCGCTGAGGACGAAATGAAAGCCAAACGACCCATTGGACGGAACAATGAGGCTTATCAGTCTATGGTTGAAGGCATGATTGAACTTTGCCAAGCCGCCGATGAACTGGGCTATTGGGGCATCACGCATGTCGAACACCACATGCATTCCGAAGGCATGGAGATCTCACCCGCCCCTATCTTAATGAATGTACACCTTGGTCATTACACAAAACGCTTGCGCCACGGGCAGTTAGGTCTAGTCCTCCCTTCGCACGATCCTATTCGCCTCGCAGAAGAAATTGCGGTCGCCGATCATTTCTTAAAAGGTCGTTTTTTTGTCGGCATGGCACGCGGCTATCAAGCACGCTGGCATAACATCCTTGGGCAAAAATTCGGTGTAACCTCAACTACGTCGGATCAAGGGGAAGCAGATCAGCGGAACAGACTACTATTCAGTGAGAACTTTAAAATCATGAAGAAAGCGTGGATGAATGACCTGCTCACCCACGACGGTCCAACCTACCAGATCCCCTACCCGAAAGAAGGAATTCCAAATTGGCCACCTGCAGCTACGATAACTGGGAAGTACGGTGTACCTGGAGAGGTCGACGAGCACGGCACGATAAAAGGTGTCTCGGCGGTACCGAAACCCTATCAATTGCCTCACCCGCCCCTGTTCCAGGCGTTTGGTGCAAGTCCTGGAACATTGCAGTGGTGCGGTGAAGAGAACGTCACACCGACGATCCTTGCCGGGCCAATTCCAAAACTGAAAGAACTTATGAACATCTACCTCGAAGGGGCCGCTAGCCGAGGCCGCCATCCAAAGCTTGGGGAAGGCATAGGTCTATGTCGCCAGTTCTATATCTTTGAGAACGGGACCAGTGAAACCGAGTGGAAAGCACAATTACGACGGAATGTAGAACTTTATGAAGCTCCTGTGTGGAGCGGATGGTACGAACAATTCGGGTTTATGGAGGGGGCTCGATTAGTTGGAGAGGAAGGCCCAGTTCCAAAACCTGGTGAACACCTTGCTGACCGTCTAGTTAGTAGTGGTCTATTAATCGCCGGTACTGTGGATGACGTCAAGCGGCAATTAGAAGATGTACTTAAGGAACTTCCGGTCGACTTCCTCGTGTGGTTATTTCATTGGGGAATGATTCCTAGGGAAGAAGGCCTCCGCACAATTGAACTATTTGCAAACGAGGTCTGCCCTGAGTTCGGCATAAAATCACACCCGGCGGAAACCGGAATTGCAGCTGGCTAGCCCCTCAAAATTAATTGGTTTAGCTTTTATGAGCAGCTAAAGACCAAGAGGTGTAAATCGTGGGGATAAGAACAGGCAGGGAATATATCTCCGGATTACGTGATGAGCGGCAAATTTTTGTCAACGGTAATTTAATCAGTGATGTAACCGATTACCCGGCATTCCGACGGGGCGTCGAGGAACTCGCGCGCGTATACGACCACCAGCATGATCCTGCGTATAAAACCATTCTAACGTATGCTTCACCGTCGGATGGGAAGCCAGTCAGCACCTCATTCATGATGGCAAAGACCATGGATGAACTAAATCTGCGCGTACGAGGTGAAAGTCTACGTGCCGACCTGACTTATGGTCTGATGGGCCGCCTACCTGATTACATGAATGCGTTTGCCACAGACTGCGCCGCGATTGCTTATCTACTTGGTCATCGCCAAGCAAGCTTCGGCGAAAACGCGATCAATTATTGGCAACACGTGCGCGACAATGATCTCGCGTTAACCCATGTTCTCGTTGATCCACATATCGACAAGAGCAAAGGAGTCGAAGCAAGTAAGGCGATGCACGTGGTTGAAGAAACTAGCGCGGGCCTCGTTGTGGAAGGTTGCAAAATGCTGTCGACCTTGGCCCCGCTGTCTGATGAAGTTTATGTTGCGCCTTATATGCCTCGTAAAACCGGTGAAGAAAAATATACTTTAATTTGCTCCATCCCAGTCAACTCCGAAGGGCTCAAGTTTATTTGTCGAGAATCTTATGATCACGGGCATAGCACATTCGATCGTCCGCTGACTTCCCGTTTCGATGAACAAGATGCCCTCGCTCTATTCGACAAGGTGCTAGTTCCATGGGATCGTGTTTTTGCATACGGTGACATTGAAATATACAACCTAACCTCTCCTGCTTACCCTGGCTATCTCTTATTACAAGCGGCGAGCAGGGCAACCTCAAAACTACGCTTCGCAACCGGCGTTTGCGCCATGGTCGCTGAAACTAATGGACGTAGTAGTATCACTCGCTACCAGGAATTAGTAGGCGAATTACTTGGATTTCTAGAGATTGCAGAAGGTCTCGTGGTAGCAATTGCCCATGAGATTGCCAATAATTCGGCTAACCCCCTACCCGCACCTGACGATGATAAACCGGCCAAGTCGATTGGCAATGTGCCTGGCCTGGCCACCCTGTACGGCGGAGTCGGCCGCACTTCCCTCGGTATCACCACCATCCGCCTCTTCTTTCCATTAGTGCACCAAAAAGCAATGGAGGCCTTAAGGTTGATTGGATCTAGCGGACTTATCATGCATCCAACTGAGGCCGACTTCGAAAACGCTGCGTTGGCGCCTTATCTCGAGCGTTACATGGAAGGGCGAGATGGGCTTCCAGCCAAAGACCGAGTCCGTGTTTTCAAACTCGCCTGGGATTTGCTCGGAGAGGCATTCGGTAGCCGAAGCTTGCTCTATGAACATTTCTTCGCTGGGGATCCAATCAATAACCGCTTACTCTATTGGAATTTACCAAAAAAAGACGAAGCACAAGCGATGGCTGAGCGAATGATAGAGGAAATCATAGAGCGCGGCGGATAGTGAGTGCAGTACAAAAGGTTTTGATCATTGGCGGCGGTATCGCCGGGATGTCATTGGCAATCCGTCTTGGTCAAAGTGGCATTAAGACCGACTTGATTGATCGCGATCTCAAGTGGAGAGCTGTAGGCACGGGCATCACAATTACCGGACCAACCTTTCGAGCCTTTCAGGAATTGGGAATAGAATCTGAAGTGCGCTCCAAAGGACGTAGCAACGCATAAAGAGCTACAGCAAATCTCTTGGCAGGCCATGGCCGCACCAATCTAACCCAATACCACTTTAAATTCCTGTGGAAAGGGTCGGTTGGTCATTGATACATTAACGGGCATATTGCTAGAATCTGGCCGGGATACAAAATGTATTACAGTGGAGAAGCTGCATGGTCGTTGACGGCTTACCAACACAGCTTGGATATCTCGGGCTTGGGGTTAACGATCTCAGTGCTTGGGGGACATACGCAGAGAATATCCTTGGTATAGAGGCGTTACCGCCGGAGGATGATGGTAGCCTCCTACTTAGGATGGACGAACATCACCATCGCTTTATTCTCACCGAAGATGCTCGTGATGATCTTGTGCTAATCGGATGGGAAGTCGCAGACGAACAAAACCTCAAAGCCCTGACAAAACGATTGGATATCGCGGGAATAGCCCATCGACAAGCTAGCGACGCCACCTTAAAGCGTCGCCGAGTCGTTGACCTAATCGAGTTCGACGATCCAAACGGTATCGCAACGGAGGCGTATTGTGGCCCCTTGATTAACCGCGCCGTGCCTTTTAACTCGCCGCGCCGTATTTCTGGTTTCCTCGCTGGCGACCAAGGGCTTGGCCATATCACCATGACAGTTAAGAATCTCGATGATAGTTTACACTTCTATCGAGATGTTCTTGGTTTGCGTATGAGCGATTGGATTCGACCACAGCCCGAGCGGGGCGTCGAGTCCAATCTAAACCTCGCATTCCTGCATTGCAATCGACGACATCATTCAATCGCTTTCTGGCAGGGAGAGATGCCCAAACGGTTACATCATTTTATGCTTCAATCAAATAATCTTGACGACGTAGGATCAACTTACTACCTATGTCAGCAAAACAATGTTGCAATTGATCTCTCTCTTGGGAGACATACAAATGACCAAATGTTATCGTTTTACATGAAGTCGCCTTCCGGTTTTGATGTGGAATTTGGTTGGGGTGCAATCGAGGTAGACGACGAAAACTGGACGGTACAACTCCATAATAACGGTTCTAGTTGGGGCCACCTGCCCCTTGAACCACACTAAGCTTTAACTACTAAGAATCTTTATCCCTCCCTCTCTTATATGAATGACTACTCCGCCTTGGTGGACATTGATCGTTGCACCGTGAGCCCGCGTGTTTTTAACGATCAAGATGTCTACGAAGCTGAACTCGAAAAAATATTCACCCGCACATGGAATATGGTCGGACATGAAAGCCAGATTCCCAATGCCAACGATTACTTAACAACCTTCATTGGTGCGGACCCGGTATTACTTACCCGTGATACTAAAGGTAAGGTACGGGCCTTCCTCAACTCTTGCCGACACCGAGGGATGCGCGTGTGTCGTCGCGACCACGGTAATTCAAAATTATTTTCCTGTCCCTACCATGGTTGGACTTATGATTCATCGGGCAAACTGCGCGGTGTGCCGCAACTCGAAAATGCCTATCACAATGAATTGGATCGGGGAGAATGGGGACTTATTGAACTCCCGCACGTCGAGAGTTTTCGGGGCCTCTTATTTGCTAATTTTGATCCACATTGCGAATCACTAGAAAGCTACTTAGGCGACATGATGTGGTATCTGGATTTAGTCCTCAGGCGTTCAAAAAACGGCATGATTGCTTTCCCCGGTTGCCATCGATGGCGCCTTGGCGGAAATTGGAAGTTAGGTGCCGAGCAATTTGGAGGAGATAACTACCATACCGGGGCATTGCACCGGTCCATGGTGGAAATTGGACTGGGTCCGGAAGGAGATTACCGCGGCAGTAACCCCTGGACCCGTGATTTTGAGGTTAAGTGCGTAAACGGACATGGCTGGATCAATTTCGATGTAGAGGGAGTTCAACCCCCGCCAGCGCAAGTTACGTTTTTCGAACAAATCCGACGTGAAGCCAAAGAAACTCTGTCGCCAGCACAAGCCGACTTAGTTCTTACCGTTCAAGTGGGGACGGTGTTTCCGAACATGTCGATTTTATCATTCCTAGGATTCACTACAGTCCGCGTCTGGCATCCCAGGGGGCCAAAAGAAATTCATGTCCAGTCCTACGGCTTAGTAGAAAAGGATGCGCCGCAGGAGGTGCGGGATCTTACCCGCAAAGCAATGGGCCTCACCTTTTCCCCTTCCGGAATATTTGAACAAGACGACGGCGTCGCATGGGGCGACATCGCCAACGTCCAAGGGGGTCCGATACGCAGTCAATATCCGTTCAACTACCAAATGGGCCACGGCCATGGTAGAACCATGGATGACAAGCCCGGAATGATTCATCCGCCGTCAACAGAGATCGGAGTGTTTGGCTTGTATGAGAAGTGGCGCGAGATGATGGCTATATGAGTGTAA
>DPMX01000024.1:8226-8599 GCA_003540955.1 Gammaproteobacteria bacterium | reverse complement strand
CCAAGCCGCGGACCGAATGCCAACGCTATCGCCACTGTCGCGAGGAGGGCAACCACCATTTGGCCGGCTACAACACGCAGTACCATCCGCCGTGAATGCTTGTGTAATGTCCTCGGAGGTTTTTGCCCCGTCGGTTTATCGATATCCACGCCGAAACCAGCCCGCGTAAAACCCGCGTATTGTATCCGCTTTTGCGGCAGTGCGGCAAGTCGGAGGATTCTCCTACTTTATATGCTCGAGGATACCGTCGAGTTCATCTAAGGAATTATAATTTATCAGCAAAGACCCCTTCCCATCACCGCCGTGTCGGATGACGACTGAAGCCCCAAGGCGCTCGGAAAGCGATTCTTGTAGTTGCTTAACGTTCGGGTCG
>DPMX01000024.1:7549-7932 GCA_003540955.1 Gammaproteobacteria bacterium | reverse complement strand
AGTTGCTTAACGTTCGGGTCGACAGCAGGTCTCGGCCGGGATTCGGCGTTCTTTGGGGAACGCAGTTTTTGTACGAACCTCTCCGCCTGTCGCACGGACATTCCGACGGCCGCAATTTTGCGGGCTGTTTGTGGTTGCATCGAAATTGGAAGACCGGCAAGCGCGCGCGCATGACCCATTTCAAGATCGCCCGACTCCAGCATGTTTTTAACATCCCCATCCAACTCCAACAGACGCAGTAGATTGGTAACACCCGCCCGGGACCGTCCAACTGCAGTCGCCACGTCCTGATGCGTCATTTCGAATTCGTGTATGAGTCGATACAAAGACCGAGCTTCTTCTAGCACATTGAGCTGTTCACGCTGGATGTTTTCGATCAGCGC
>DPMX01000024.1:0-7258 GCA_003540955.1 Gammaproteobacteria bacterium | reverse complement strand
CGCTGGATGTTTTCGATCAGCGCAACACTAGCCGCGATCTGATCTGGAACATCACGCACGATCGACGGAATTGCATGCAGACCGGCAATTTGTGACGCTCGCCACCGCCTCTCACCCGCGATGATCTCATAACGGTCAGAGTCGCCAATTGGACGAACCACAATAGGCTGTACAACACCTTGTACCTCGATTGATTTGGCTAATTCCTGCAGAGTCTCACTCTTAATGTCGCTTCGTGGTTGGTAACGCCCTCGTTCTATCATATCGATCGGGATCGATTTTAGTAGGTCCTCGTTGGTATCCTCGCGCAACGATTGATCGGCACCCGCACCAAGTAGCGCGTCAAGCCCTCTACCCAATGCCCTTTTCTTTGTTGCCATGGTCGTTATCTCTTGTGTCCCGTCAAATTATTACTGATAGGGCATCTCAATTTGCCACTAGTTTGGTTTCATCTCGCCGCAACATCTCCCCCGCTAGCGCCAAATATGCGACCGCGCCCGTCGACGACTTATCGTAAAGCAAAGCCGGCACACCATGACTTGGAGCCTCCGCGAGCCTGACGTTCCGGGGTATGACAGTGTGGTAAACCTTATCGCCAAAATGTTTCATTAGTTGCTGCGAAACCTGATTCGCAAGGTTATTTCGCGGATCGTACATCGTGCGCAGAAAACCCTCTACATAGAGACCCGGATTGAGAACTTTTTTGATCTGCTCTAGTGTCTCTAATAAAGCCGACAACCCCTCTAGCGCGTAGTACTCGCACTGGGTTGGTATGATCACCGAATTTGCAGCAACTAATGCATTGATAGTCAGCATATTGAGGGCGGGGGGACAATCAATAATGATATAGCCGTAATCATCACGCACACGCTCTATTGCTTGACGAAGCCGCGACTCACGCGCAAGTTGATCTATCAAGCCGACTTCAGCCGCCGTAAGATCGGCATTAGACGGCAGTAGTGAATAATCTAAGGTAGGCAAATAGATCACTGCCTCAGCTACGTCTAATTCGTCCATAAGTACATCATAACTAGACTTATCAACCTCGCGTTTATCGATTCCACTACCCATGGTCGCATTACCCTGAGGATCAAGATCGATTAGCAACACACGACGCTTAGTCGCCCCCAATGAGGCTGCTAGATTGACGCTCGTTGTAGTTTTCCCAACGCCGCCTTTTTGATTCGCGATTGCGATGACTCTCGCCATGATGACTACATTATTTGCCACGCGTTTTCATATTCTGGTGGGCCGACGACAGATCTATATTATGCCATATCCCGCATAAGTGCGGTCAGACCGGCATTGATTCCTAGCTCGCTGGATCGACCGCCCGGCCAGATTGGCCAGACAGACCCGTAGCTACGCCCGTAAAAATTCTATACGAGGCCAAGATCACGCCCCAACGTCAATAATCACTAGCTGCCGGTGGTCCCACCAAGGGGTATCCAGCATCTGGACCGACGTTGCCGTCGAAACCGACCTTAAGTCCGCAAGTTCAGCATCGCTCAATGCCCCCTTCATCGCCACCAATCGACAGCCGTCGTTGTGCAGGGCGCGCGTATCATCATAGAACCTACGCAACGATCCGTATCCGCGACACACAATGCAATCAATTTCGTGTTCTGGATGCCAACGTTCAATGCGTTCAGTGACGACCTCAACATTGGGAAGTCTCAACTCTATCGCTACTTGACTAAGGAACCGGGATTTACGTGCTGAGGATTCGACTAGACTAACCTTTGTTCGGCGATTACAAATCGCGATTACCATACCGGGAAAGCCCGCACCGGACCCAACATCGACGAGATGATTACAACCTAGGTAGGGAGCCACTATAAGGCAGTCTACGATATGATTCCTCACCAAATAATCTGGCGAGCTCGAGCCAACAAGGTTCAAAATACGATTCCATTTCAATATCAGTTCTACGAAGTTAACAAGAGTGTTGACTTTGCCATCTTCCAGGGTGATACCTAGCGCGGCGATGTCTTGTCGCAGCAGGCCTTCTATCACGATTCCATGCAGACTGTTAACTCGCGCAATTGGCTCATAAATTCAAGCCGATTGTGCGAGCAATAATTGACTTTTTTTCAGATACACAAGTAAAAGTGAGATCGCAGCCGGGGTTACTCCAGAAATCCGGGAGGCTTGCCCAATTGTGGTAGGTCGATGTTGCATCAGCTTTTGTTGGATCTCGTGAGATAGGCCACGTACATCGAAGTAATCGATATGAGTAGGAAGTAAAGTATTTTCGTTACGGGTATGCTTTTCAATTTCGTTTTCTTGACGCTCAAGGTAACCAGAATAACGCGCCTCGATTTCAAGTTGTTCAATCACGTCCGCGGCATCTATCCCTGGCCCTGCCCCGGGCAGAACCATTAGTCCCGCGTAATCGACTTCAGGCCGACGTAATAAATCTGCCAAACTTTGCTCCTTGCGTAACGGTTTACCGAAGACGGCACACGCATCGACGTCGGCTACTTTTGCCGGGGATATCCAAGTAGCTCGTAGACGAGATCGCTCTGCCTCCAATAACTCCCGTTTGGTCTCGAAAGTTTGCCAACGTCGGTCATCGACCAAACCCAATGTTCGGCCAATCGCTGTCAAACGTAAGTCAGCATTATCTTCCCGCAGCAACAATCGATATTCGGCACGGCTTGTGAACATGCGGTATGGCTCAGTGGTTCCCCGCGTTACCAAATCATCTACCAAAACACCCAAGTAAGCCTCATCGCGACGCGGATACCACGGATCTGAGTCGCGAGCGCGTAAGGCTGCGTTAAGCCCAGCAAGCAAACCCTGCGCAGCAGCCTCCTCATAGCCGGTAGTTCCGTTGATCTGCCCGGCGAAAAAAAGGCCAGAGATCTGCTTAGTTTCCAGCCAGGGGTAGATGTCACGCGGATCAAAATAATCGTACTCGATCGCATAACCAGGCCTTGTAATGTGAGCCTTCTCGAAGCCGCGAATGCTACGCACAAGATCATATTGCACATCGAACGGTAAACTAGTAGAGATTCCGTTCGGATAGATTTCGTCAGTGTTAAGTCCCTCAGGTTCCACAAAAATCTGGTGAGACATTCGATCGGGGAAACGAGTCACCTTATCTTCGATCGACGGACAGTATCGTGGCCCAGCAGCTTGAATGCTGCCATTAAACATAGGCGACCGGCGGAGACCACGACTAATGATCTCGTGTGTAGTTTGATTTGTGTAAGTGATGTGGCACTCAACCTGCACCGGGTGCTGAGCTTTATCCCCGAGAAAGGAAAAGACGGGGGTTGGCTGGTCACCTGGTTGCCGCTCTAACAAACCGAAATCCACTGTGCGACCATCAATACGTGGAGGAGTACCAGTTTTTAAACGCCCAACCTTAAACGGCCGCTCACGTAAGCGCGCTGCCAAGGTGTTGGCCGGCGGATCGCCGGCACGACCAGCTGCGTAGTTCGTCTCGCCCAGGTGAATTCGGCCACCCAGAAATGTGCCAACGGTCATCACAACCGTGGAGGCGCGAAACTTCAAGCCTAGCTGAGTAACCACTCCGACAATCGTATCGGACTCGATAATCAAGTCATCTGCAGTTTGCTGGAATATTGTCAAACACTCTTGGTGTTCAAGCGCACTGCGGGCAAAATTTCGGTATAGAGTGCGATCGATCTGAGCCCGAGTTGCCCGCACGGCCGGACCTTTTCTAGCGTTCAGCCGCCGAAACTGGATACCGCAATGATCAGCGCCGCGCGCCATAAAACCACCTAAGGCATCTATCTCCCTTACAAGATGCCCCTTGCCTATCCCTCCAATCGCGGGATTGCACGACATCTGCCCTAATGCGTCGATGCTTTGGGTCAACAGCAATGTCTCGGCACCCATACGCGCACTCGCCAAAGCAGCCTCCGTGCCAGAATGGCCACCGCCAACAACGATCACATCAAAATATTTCGGATGGTCCATTACTAACTAGGCTCAATGAAGTAGCGCAATTATACCGACTAACGAGAATTTAGACGAAAATAACCTCGAAAAAATAAAGAATCGCGCGTCGAGGACGACTACGCCAAACCGCGATGCTGCTCCTTCAGCTTCCGGTAATGTTTATAACTCCAGTCTATGTAGCCGATGTCTTTATCAGTTAAAGGTCGTATTTGCCGTACGGGCGATCCGGCATATAAAAAACCAGAGCGGAGGTGCTTCCCTGGAGTAACCAAACTACCCGCACCCAAGATAACATCCCGTTCGATTATCGCACGGTCCATTACCGTAGACCCCATACCGATCAAGCAATGATCATCGATTCGACAACCATGCAAGAGAACCTTATGCCCGATAGTGATTTCTGCCCCAATATCAAGCGGCGCACCACCAGGCGCGAAACTACTATCGCTGTTGACGTGTAAAACACTGCCGTCTTGAATATTGCATGCCGCACCTATGTTTACCGTATTAACATCACCTCGTATCACTACATAGGGCAAGACAAATACATCGGCCCCGACGTCCACATCTCCGATAACCAACGCGGTAGGATCAATAAAAGCGCTCGAGTCGATCGTTGGCTTAGCACCACAAAAGTTCCGAATTGCCATCAACGTTCCTTCAATTGCAACGGATGCGCATAGTACGCGAATGTCCTGCGCGCTGCCTATCATTACCCGGAGCACAGGTGGCACCCGTGGGCTACTAATCGAGCTTTCGGTCCACGTCGAACCCCCTAGGGTGGGCGTATTTCGCACTGGTGCGGAGCAGCATTTACCGACAAATACAAACAATCGAAACTGCCATGACTCTGAAAAATCCAAGAAACTAGCGAAACTAATTACGAGTCGTATTGTCAAGCAGACTATTGACGAATCGAAAAACCTATGGAAAATTTGCGCCCCGCTGTAGTAAATAGCGAACAACGGCGTGTTGAACTACATTTAATATAACGCTAGCCAATAGTGCATTGAGGCCATACCTTATGGACAACCTGATCTCAGTTAAGGGCTTACACAAGCACTTCGGCAACCTAGTTGCAGTAGATGGCATCGACTTGAAGGTCCAAAAGGGCGAAGTCCTTGGTTTCCTTGGTCCTAACGGAGCAGGCAAATCGACCACCATGAAAATGATAACCGGCTTTCTAGCTCCGACAGCGGGCTCGGTTGCCGTCTGCCAACACGATGTTGCAAACGACCCCATTGCTGCCAAGACCCGCATCGGCTACTTACCCGAAGGCGCACCAGCTTACGGAGAAATGACACCGACCTCCTTCCTCGATTTCGTTGCGGATATTCGAGGGCTAGTCGGACGCGGGAAAACCGATGCGATAAGGAAGGCTGTCGAGAAAATCAACCTTGAAAGTGTCATGCACCAACCGATTGAAACTCTATCAAAGGGTTTCAAACGGCGAGTTGGGTTAGCACAAGCAATTCTTCATGATCCACAAGTCCTGATCCTAGACGAACCGACCGATGGCCTAGATCCGAATCAAAAGCACGAAGTTCGAACCTTGATAAAAGAAATGGCCCCTGAGAAAGCCATAGTCATTTCAACCCATATTCTTGAAGAGGTAAATGCCGTATGCAGCCGCGCGGTAATAATTTCTAAAGGCCGGTTATTGTTTTCCGGAACTCCTGCGGAATTTGCCGCTCACTCCCGCTACCATAACGCTGTAACAATGAGCGTTGCGTCCGGCATAGCAGCTTCTATCGAAAAAACGCTGGCAGTTTTACCCGATGTCTCCAACGTTGAATCTACTGAGATCGACGCGGAACTAACTCGTGTCACAGCCATACCAAAAGACAATAAGCCGATCGTTGAGAATATCCAAAACTGCATTCAACAGCATAATTGGAAAGTTGATGAATTGTTCGTGGAACCAGGACGGCTTGACGAAGTATTTCGCACGATGACTATGGAAGCTGAAAGCATAGGCGAGGAGGCCCGGACATGAGTCGAACGCTGATCATATTAAAACGCGAACTAAGCGCTTATTTTGCGACGCCAGTCGCGTACGTTTTCATTGTCATCTTCCTATTGTTAACCGGCGTATTCACTTTCCATATCGGTGAGCTCTACGAACGTAATCAAGCAGATCTAGAGCCATTTTTTCGCTTTCATCCGTGGTTGTACATGCTACTAATTCCGGCGATTTCGATGCGTCTTTGGTCTGAGGAGCGGAAAGCAGGCACGCTTGAGTTGTTGATGACGTTACCCATCTCTCTGGTCGAGGCCGTGATCGGAAAATTCCTTGCGGCGTGGTGCTTTACTGCAATAGCATTGGCATTAACCTTTCCTGTCTGGGTAACGATCAATTATCTGGGTGATCCCGACAATACGGTCATCCTTGCAGGCTACCTTGGTAGCCTATTGCTCGCGGGTGGCTGCCTCGCCATTGGCTCGTTTATTTCCGCGCTAACGAAAAACCAAGTAATCGCCTTTGTAATTAGTTTCGTAATCTGTTTTGCGTTTAATCTAAGCGGCTTCCCCCTTGTTTTAGACATGTTTAGTTCATGGGCGCCGCAAGCTATCGTCGATGTTATTAGCTCATTTAGCTTCCTCACACATTTCGAGTCGATCCTTAAAGGTGTCGTCGATATACGTGACATTATATTTTTTGGTAGCCTGATTGCATTCTTTTTATACGCCAACGTCCTGGCTATTGAAGCGAAGAAAGGCAGTTGATCTCAACTCGGAGTGAGGCCATAGCATGAACAAATTTTTTCTCACCGGTACAGGCTTGATCATCGCGCTCGTGTTGTTTCTTGGCGTCAATATTATTGCGAATAACATTCTAACCAGTCAGCGGCTCGACGTTACGAGCGGTTCTTTACACACTTTGTCGGAAGGGACAGGTAAAATTCTCAGAGCAATCGAAGAGCCGATCACGATCAGATTCTACTTTTCATCCAAACAATTCACCGAGATCCCCGAGTTCGGAACCTATGGCAAACGGGTACGCGATCTGCTGGAAGAATACGTAGCTGCGAGTCGAGACAAAATCAAACTGCTAGTGATCGATCCGGAACCGTTTTCCGAAACCGAAGACCAGGCGACAGGTTTCGGTATTCAACCGATTCCACTAAGCGCCAACGGAGAAAAGGGCTATCTTGGTCTGGTCGGAACGAATTCAATCGACGACGAGATAGCGATCCCAATGCTAAGCCCCGATCGCGAGGGGGCACTTGAGTATGATCTAACGAAAATGGTTTACAACTTATCGAATCCCACTAAACGGGTGATAGGGCTGCTTTCCGGCCTGCCGGTAGTAACCACCCAACAG
>DPMX01000272.1:2929-3807 GCA_003540955.1 Gammaproteobacteria bacterium | reverse complement strand
ACGATGATCGCGTTTTTCCGCTTCGGCAACGCGGTGCAGATAAGCCTTTAGCCCCTTCTGGTCAGGCCAGGCAGTGCCGTAAATCCGCTGCAGCATCTCATTGTTTGAGTCGCCCCGCCAATAAGCGCCCGCTATTTTAGTGAGCTTAAATGCTTTCAGATGCTTAGTGCTAGGCACATGCGGGCCACGACAGAGATCAATAAAATCGCCTTGTCGATACAAAGATAATTCTTGATCTGCCGGAATCGAAGCAATTATCTCGGCTTTATAACCCTCGCCCAATTCGCGAAAAAATGTGACCGCCTCATCGCGATCCATCAAGGTCCTTTCGACATTAAAGTCTTGAGCCGAAAGTTCAGACATTCTTGTCTCAATAGCAATAAGATCCTCGTTTGTAAAAGAGCGCTCGAAGGCAAAATCGTAATAAAACCCATCTTCAATTACGGGGCCAATGGTCACCTGAGCGGCCGGGTACAAATCTTTTACCGCTTGTGCCAATAGGTGAGCCGTGCTGTGCCTGATAACTTCAACTCCATCTTCCTCTTTGCTCGTCAGGATCGCGAGTTCTGCATCTTTAAGGATTGCAAATGAAGTATCGACTAACTCACCATCAACGCGGCCCGCGAGCGCAGCCTTGGCTAAACCGGGCCCGATAGACTCAGCAACCTCGGCTACTGTCACTGGATGATCAAACTCTTTTCGACTTCCGTCCGGAAGTGTAATGGAAGGCATTAAGTTTCCTCCGTGGCCGATACGAAAGGCCATCGAATTGGGGCGTATCACCACACAACCCGCAAGAGCGGACCAGGCAGCGGTTCTACGCATACCAACAAATTTGGTAGGCGCGATTGGACTCGAACCAACGACCCCCACCATGT
>DPMX01000272.1:1598-2600 GCA_003540955.1 Gammaproteobacteria bacterium | reverse complement strand
TCTAACCAGCTGAGCTACGCGCCTGCTGCAGCAATATTCGAAAACTGAAGATAGCGTCAATTTCACGCCATAACCGCAGCGCTGACTTCGGCTTTCGACTACCCCCGCAAGGGTGCGGAGGATACCTCAAAATTGAATGGACAACCATAGTCATCAAAACGATAGGGCCGCAGAAGGTAGAGAAAGCGACTGGACTTCTTGCAAGCTATAATTCCGGCTAGAAACCTTGTCTTTGTTACTAACTTATTGCTCGGACCCACTTTTGGACATTTCCTCGAAGGAGCCCAAGAATCGAGCCCATCGGATTCACCAGTAAAATCGATAACAATAGAGAAAAATCCTATTCTTTATTAAAAATTTAGATATCAGAAATCATACTTCAGGCCCAACGCGCTAGAAACCTCTCAACCGACACAAGTGGGCCGTAGCTGAGATAAGTACCTAAAGACCCCTAATTAAAGCCGGCTCGACCGTCTTAAAACCGTTACTGGAACCTACAGTCGTGACGACCACGTGCCAGCGCAAAAATCACCGCTCGTTTATACGATGCATCGGTATCTCGAGGTGACGTGACTTAATCTCCTCGATTTGGTCGCGCATAACTGCCGCCTCTTCGAATTCGAGATCACGTGCGTGCTTATACATATCCTCTTCCAGGCTTTTCACTGCCGCACTCAGTTGTGCAGCAGTCATGCGTTCATACTCCGAAGCCTTCTCTGCGGTCTTCGCTACCGCTCGAACTGCACCTACACTACTCGAATAAGCGCCTTCCATAATATCCGAAACTGACTTTTTGATTCCTCGTGGCGTGATCCCGTTATTTGCGTTATAGGTCGTTTGAACGAGACGTCGACGATCCATTTCTTCCATCGCCCGTTGCATAGAGCCAGTGATCCGATCGCCGTACAAAATTGCACGTCCCGACAGATTGCGGGCGCATCGACCGACTGTTTGTATAATCGACCGCTCCGAGCGGAGAAATCCTTCTTTATCTGCATCCAA
>DPMX01000272.1:0-1288 GCA_003540955.1 Gammaproteobacteria bacterium | reverse complement strand
TTTATCTGCATCCAAAATTGCAACGAGTGAAACCTCCGGTAGATCAAGTCCTTCACGCAGCAAATTGATACCTACAAGTACATCGAATTCACCGAGTCGAAGGTCACGCAATATCTCAACTCGTTCGACCGTATCTACGTCGGAGTGAAGATATCGAACAAGGATGCCGTGCTCAGCGAGATAATCTGTCAGATCCTCAGCCATCCGTTTTGTCAACGTCGTTACTAACACACGCTCGCGCCGGTCTGTGCGAATATTGATTTCGGAAAGTAAATCATCCACTTGTGTGACGGCAGGTCGCACCTCCACTTCTGGGTCTACGAGCCCGGTCGGTCGCACGACGAGCTCTACAACCTGCCCAGCATGCTCTTCCTCATACGGACCCGGGGTAGCGGAAACGAAAATACCTTGCGGTGCCATACGCTCAAATTCATCGAAGCGTAAAGGACGATTGTCCAGCGCAGAGGGTAAACGAAAACCAAACTCCACTAAGTTTTCCTTACGTGAACGGTCTCCGCGATACATACCCCCGAGCTGAGGAATCGTCACGTGGCTTTCGTCAACAACCATCAGAGTATTCTTTGGCAAGTACTCCAATAGGGTTGGGGGCGGCTCTCCCGCGTTGCGCCCAGACAGATAACGAGAATAATTCTCGATGCCCGAGCAATACCCGATTTCAATCATCATTTCGATGTCGAAACGAGTGCGCTGTTCAAGGCGCTGCGCTTCAACGAGCCTGTCCGAAGCCCGTAGCTGAGACAAGCGTTCCGTCAGTTCGATTTTTATGGCATCGACAGAATCTAAGATCGTCTGGCGAGTGGTCACGTAGTGGGATTTAGGATAGACCGTAAGTCTCGGCACTTTGCGTAACACCTCTCCGGTCAGCGGGTCGAAATACGCTAATGACTCAATCTCAGTATCGAACAGCTCGACACGCACCGCGTGACGTTCTGATTCAGCCGGGAAAATATCGATGATCTCACCTCGCACACGATAAGTGCCACGGACCAAGTCGAGGTCGTTGCGAATGTACTGCAACTCGGCGAGTCGACGAAGTATCGAACGTTGGTTAATCGTGTCACCCCGTTTCAAATGGAGAACCATGCGATGATATTCATTAGGATCGCCAAGGCCGTATATCGCTGACACAGTCGCAACTATGATCGTGTCTGGCCTCTCCATTAATGCCTTCGTTGCCGACAAGCGCATCTGCTCTATGTGGTCATTGATAGATGCATCTTTTTCTATATAAGTGTCTGTAACAGGCAGATATGCTTCAGGTTGATAA